>JBAXOG010000009.1:0-58926 GCA_037133395.1 bacterium
TCACTGATCAGTTTTATATCTTAACACACTGTCCAGTTTTTGGGGAGTAGCTCACCTTCGACCCAAAACACAAATGTTGATTGCCCGAAAGCTTCTTTCCTTTCCCTATCAGGACTGGGTAAAGAGGGCATTAAATATGATTGTAGATCCTGAATCACTGAATTATTTAGCAAGCAATTCAAATGACAAGGAAATTGGAGCCGCTGTAATCGGAAGATTATCAGCCCCGCAGATGCTATATGAGTTAGCTTTAAATTCATCGAGTGGTTACATCCGCCAGTTAGCAGTACTGAAACTGAATGATGAACTGCTACTTAGTAAACTGGTGTTGTTGTCAAAGGATTTTCATATTCGGAAGGCAGCCGTGGAGAAAACATCCAATGTGCAGGTCTTGTCTCAGGCTCAAAGTGACGAACAGAGCGAAGTTCGCAATGCGGCAAAGAAGCGAATAGAGGATACTCGCTAAGGTCGTTTTTATTAGATAGACCAAAATATGTGGCTCTTCAAATATGTTTATGGATTCCAACAATTAGCACCGCGCGGGTTTTTTAGACTATAATCAAGGAGGTATTTTATGTTAGACGGCTTTTGGATGAATTACGAAATGAAACGAATCAAATGGGCGATCATCACGGAACATGAGACATGGATTCGCGATTGGAAGAACGCCAAAAAGATGGGTGTCCCGGAAGACGTGTTCGCACACTTCCAGCAGTATATTCCGCATACGGATCGGATTCCGATGCTGAAATGGCTAATGGAAACCACCCCCCTGATGCGCATCAGGGGGCACGGAACGTATATCACCTTTGAGTTCTCAAATACAGATGTCACACGCGCTGTCAAAGGTATCGCCAAGTGGGGCGAAGAGTGCGCGGGAATTTTCAGCCTACTCAAAATTCACAACTTTGCGTCTGGCAAAGATTATAATGTCCGATGGAAAGATTTTAACCCCGATAAAGCCTGCGCTGCACTGAGCTAGAAATATGTTTAACGTCCAACGCTTAACTCTGAACGTTTAAGTGAACAGGTTGTGCGTTTCGTTCCGGTGCTGGCGAGGAGGCCGGTATCGAGGGCTGCTTTGAGGTCGCGGCTGGCGGTGACGGGGGTAATG
The DNA here is from genome assembly GCA_037133395.1 of bacterium. Classification (GTDB taxonomy): domain Bacteria; phylum Verrucomicrobiota; class Kiritimatiellia; order RFP12; family UBA1067; genus CAIZQW01. Next base: position 1,115 of record JBAXOG010000009.1, read on the forward strand.
GTCTTGTTCAGGGCAAGGTAGTCCTGTCGGGTGAAGGACTTTCCTGAATATCAAGGGCGATGAATGGGTCTTTTTTGGTTTTTTCAATGCTCGGCATATAAGAACGCTGTACTTTTTCCCTCTAAAAAGTGTAAAATATTGATTTTAAAATAAAAATGTATGAGGATTATCCAGCAAAGTCTTGCAATTGCACGAACCACGGTTGTTGAATCCATTCAGCAACCGGTAGCCTTCTTGATCTTTGCGTCTGGGGTCTTGTCCACATTGTTGGTGCCAGTCTTTCAGTTCCATCACTTCAGTGAAGATGGACGATTGGCACGGGATAGCGGGTTTTCGACCCTGATGGTTTTTGGCTTGGCATTGGCGGTCACAACCGCCGGCAGGGCTGTCGCAGTCGAGATTACACGTGGGACAGCGGCTGCAATTATCGGTAAACCGGTCGCTCGTGCGCTTTTCGTGTTTTCGAAATGGCTGGGCGTTTGCGGAGTGATTCTGCTGTTTTGGCTGGGCATGACAGCCGCAACGCTCTTGGCGGAGCGCGGATCAGCGCATCTGGTTGTTTCGGAACTCTGCACACATGTGCAACATGGGCCAGATGATTCTTGTGAAACCACCGGATATGTTATGGATTCCGTGACGTTGACGCTGGGCATTTGCGGGGTATTGATCGCCTTGTTTTTCTCCGCATTTCAACAATATGCGAAGCGCAGGCGTTTCGGGGTCAGTGCCTTTGTTGGCATCGCCGTTTCACAGCTTGCTGTGGTGGCATTATGTGGATTCTATGACCGACTGGGCCATCTTCGTTGGGTCATGAAAAATGCGCCAACGTATGTGAGCGACCTCGATTGGCGGATTATCTCCGTTGCGATGCTTGTGCTGTTCTCCTTGCTTATTTTTGCGGCGTTGGCGACAGCGTTGGCTACACGTTTGCAGACCGGTGCCACGCTCGCGGTATGTGTGTTGGTGTTGCTGATCGGATTGGCTGGCGACCTCTTTGCCGGAAATGCCTCGTTGTTCTCTATGCCGGGAATTCTGGCGGGGATACTACCGGATATTCAGCATTTCTGGATGTGCGACGCGCTTGCGCAAGGCGGACGGCTCTCCTGGTTCTATGTTTCGGAAGCTGGCCTTTATGCGCTGGGGTGTTGCACTGTGTTTATCACGGCTGGATGCCTTTCCTTTACAAACAGAGATTTAGGATAATGGATGCTATGAATGAGGTTATTCAGACAAAGAACTTGGGAAAAGTCTTCAAGGATTTTTGGCACCGACCTGTGGTCGTGGCTGTCAAGGATTTGAATCTGACGATCCAGCGAGGGGAGGTCGTTGGGTTGCTCGGACCAAATGGTTCGGGCAAAAGTACAACGCTTAAGATGTTGTTAGGTCTTTTGCGTCCGACAACCGGCACGATAGAACTCTTTGATGGCCGCGGCCCTGAAGATGTTGCTGTCAAGTCCCGATTGGGGTATCTGCCGGAAGTGTCGCATCTTCATGAATTTCTAACGCCGCGTGAAACATTGATGTACTACGCCTCGCTTTTTGGTTTGTCGCATGCGGCTGCGAAAAGCCGCACCGATGAGTTGCTGGAGATGGTGGGGCTTGTGCATGCGGCGGATCGTGCGGTTGGACGTTTCTCCAAGGGCATGGCACGTCGCGTTGGTCTTGCGCAGGCGTTGATTAATGCTCCTGAGTTGTTGATCCTCGATGAACCGACCTCTGGGCTAGATCCCATTGGTTGCCGAGAGGTAAAAGATTTAGTTCGCCTGCTGGCGAAAAGTGGCGTGACCGTGCTGATGACCTCCCATTTGCTGGCCGATGTCGAGGACGTGTGTGACCGTGTCGCGATTATGAATAAGGGCGTCCTGTGTGCGAATGGCGAGACCCGTGAACTGCTGCGTAATCCCGATATGGTCCGATTCACCATTCCGGGGTTGTCAACTGAAGCCGCGGCCGATGTGCGGATGCAGCTTGAGAAACAGGTGGACCGGCCTGTGCATCAAGATTTTCCAGAGATGAGCCTCGAAGCCTACTTCCTCAAGGTTGTTGCCCCGGAAGCGAACGGTCAGGCATTCAAGATTGCTCCGTTCCTTGAGAAGTGATGTGAAAACACTGCGAAAAATATTCGGTATCCTGGTGATCTCTTTGCGGGCCGCTCTGCGCGCGAAGACGGTTTTTGCTTTGCTCATGCTTTTGGCGGCGTGTGTAACACTTCTGCCTGCGGTCATCAAGGGGGATGGCACGCCAGAGGGAGACTGCCGTATCTTGATGATGTATACGATCGGATTTGCTTTCGCGATCCTCTGCCTGGCTACGCTCTGGGCTGCCTGTGCGTTGTTCGCGGCTGAAATTGATAACCAAAATATTCAGCTTTCAGCGGTCAAGCCAGTCCGGGCGTTCGATTTCTGGCTAGGAAAATGGTTGGCGCTTCTCGTGTTGAACGGGATGTTTGTCGTGGCAGTGTACAGCGCGGTCTATGTGCAGATACGCTGGACGCAGCGTCCGGATGGGCGGCGCGAGAGTGTACAGTTGGTGAGCCGTCATATTGCGCGCCCAGTCTTGCCGACGCCCCAGGAAGAGGCTCTTGAGACCTATACGTTTCTTGCGAAACAAAAAGCACTGCCAGAAGGATTTTCAAAAGCTCAAGTTTTACGCACCTTGACAGATAAGGCCCGTGAACGTTACACCATTGTCAATCCGGGCGAGAGCGTTGGGTGGCGTTTCGCATTAGCCCAACCTGTCGCGACAAATGAAATCGTTACGGTGCGTATTCGTTTTGACACGGAATTTAGCACACGGACATCTGTGACGGGGCTCTGCCGCCTTACGCCTGACGTTCCAGGTGCACAAGCAATAGAAATTCCCTTAAGTGACTTTTCTTTAAATGAAATTGTGTTTGATGTTTCCTGCGAAGCCTTTGGGATGACGAAAGCGATCGCAGGTTTTAATCTCAGCTTTATGCATAAAGGAGACCCAGCAAAGACCTCCGCAGTGATGCTGCGTTTTCGTCAAGATGTGGCGTTGTTGACACAGGGCGGAACCTTTGAAACGAATCTGGTGCGTTCGGCAATCATCCATTGGAGCATATTGGCACTGTTGGCCGCATTCGGGTTGACGTTAAGCGCCTGTTTTTCGCTCCCTGTGGCGGTTTTCACCTCGACGATGCTGTTGTTACTGGTCATGGTCGGAACATCTGTGACAGAGGTCGTCTCGCAGGAAGATGAGAAAGAGTGGTTACAACGACCAGGCATCATTGTTTCGCGCGTGGTGAGCAACGTGACGCAACATGCTATATGCATAGATCCGCTGGATGCGGTTATCAATGGGGAACGTATTGAGAATAAACCCTTTCTGGATGCTTTGTTGTGGAATCTTCTCGTCGTACCATTCTGCTTTGCGCTTTGCGGTATCCTGATCTTGCGTTATCGAGAACTCGCCTCAGGGGATTGAGTGAAATATGTTTAAACTCGCTTACGTATTTATTAAAATTGGATTGCTGACCGTCGGTGGTGGGCTTGCCATGATACCGATTGTGCAACAGGAGATGATTAAGAACGGTTGGTTGACGCACCAGCAGTTTCTCGATGTGCTGGGGATTTCACAAATGACGCCTGGCCCCTTGGCCGTTAATACAGCTACGTTTGTGGGTTATCGTGTGACCGCGTTGAGTCATCCAGATGCGGGCTTCTTGCTTCCAGCAATCGGTGCGCTCTGTTGTACGATCGCTGTTTGCCTGCCGTCATTGTTTTGTGTGAACGCCTTCGGAGGTTATTGGGCAACCCATCGCAATCACCCCTGTCTGAAACGGATCTTCGATCTGCTTCGTCCCACGGTTACGGGCTTGGTTTTTGTCGCGGCGTTGATGTTGATTGCAAGCAGCCTGTGGGAGAGCGATGTCATAACAGCGGATCTTTTTAAGGCGATGCCCAATATGATTGCACTGGTCATTGCCGTTAGCGCATTTATTCTGACAGCCTTTACATCGGTCTCGCCGATTCGGGTCTTGCTCGCTGGAATTCTGGCGGGACTGCTTGTGGCCTCTGTTTGAGTGACAACAGAGGGTCAAGGTTGGTGGGCGCTGAGGGACTCGAACCCCCGACATTCTGGGTGTAAACCAGACTCTCTAACCAACTGAGATAAGCGCCCTTAGAGAAAAGAGAGCGTTAGTTTGCCATTTCTATGGAGCGTTTGCAAGCACGGAACGCGGAAAAAAGTGTCAGCCTCCTACGCTAAAGCTTCCACCTTCGCGGATACGGCTACGGTGGACGAGACGGCGGCCAGGGTAAGTTGGAAACACCCATCTTCAAGTTTTATTCCCGCATTGCCGCTCCATCGCGGAATACCGTTCCTCGCTCCAGCTTCGCTGGCCTCAAACGAGCGTTCGGACTTTACACCAGAGTGCGCGTCCTCGGCGCGTGGGTGTTCGCGCATTCGCGCACTTTTCCTTGTAGTACATTTGTACGACATGACAGTCGCGATGGTTTCGTCTATACTCTACCCAATAACAAGGGGAAAAATTTTGATGAACACACAACACTGGGTTATTGCTTTAATGTCGTCTCTCGTTCTTGTCGCTGGCGCAACGCAGGATTCGCTACCGCCACTCAAGGATGGAAAAGCGCCAACTACTCTTGCAGAGCTCTGGGGAACTTATGATCCGCGCAAGGAGCCGCTCGACACACAGGTGGTGCGTGAATGGAAAGAGGGTGACAACACCTATCGCACCGTGGTCTTTACCATCGGCACCTTCAAAGGCAAGGTGGCACGGATAGCGGCATTTTATGCCTTTCCCAAACGAGACAAGAAATTGCCCGCGATCCTCCAGGTGCATGGCGGTGGACAGCGTGCATCGGTTGAGTCGGTCAAACATTCCGTAGAGAACGGCTATGTCGGTCTCTCTATCAACTGGGGTGGAAACGACCTGGAGCGCATGGAGAAGGGCGATCCCTGCACAGACTGGGGCGCGCTCGATGCCACGCAAAAACATAACGACCATTATTCCGGGGGCAAGCCGGATGCGAAGACATTGGATGATGTCGAATCGCCTCGCAATAATAACTGGTTCCTGTTGGTGCTGGCAGCTCGGCGCGGTCTCACCTTCCTGGAACAGCAGCCCGAAGTCGACCCCAAGCATCTGGGTGTGACCGGTCATTCCATGGGCGGCAAAATCACCGTTGACGTCGCCGGCATTGACAAGCGCGTGAAAGCGGCTGTACCCTCTTGCGGAGGCTCAGGGGGTGCCAGCGGAAAGCTCAGCGGTATGCCAGGATCGGGACTCACCGCCGACAAGCCCAGCGTCTTCGATGTGACAATTGATGATCGCGCGTATATCCCAGGTGTGACCTGTCCGATCCTCTTCATGGCACCTTCCAATGATTTTGCAGGTCCCTTTGACAACATGACGGAGAATTGGAAAAAAATAGGAAGCAAGAGGGTGGCCTATACCGTAGCACCGCATCTCAATCACCGGGGTCTTGCCGAGACCGGCATCTGCGGCATCCTCTGGTTCGACCAGTATCTCAAGGGGATTTTCGAATTTCCCGAAACGCCGAAATTGACGGTCACACTCAAAACCGCCAATGGCATTCCGTGCGCGACGCTGAAGCCGGACCGTCCGAGCGAGGTTGTCAAAGTTGACCTCTATTATTCCGTTGATCCCCACTGTCTCTCGCGTTTCTGGCGCGATGCGGAAGCAAAGAAGAGCGGCAACACCTGGACGGCAGCGTGTCCTGTCCTGAGCACAGACCAGCCCCTCTATGTCTATGCTAATGTCAGTTATGCTTTGAAGACCGAGCGCGTTGAGTATCGAGGCGGTAAGGCACCTGAGGCCTTTATGATTAGCTCCAAGGAAGTCGTCATTTATCCGGAGGAGCTGAAGAGCGCCAGTGTGAAAGTCACGGACAAGCCCTCGCGCATGATCGATGATTTTTCACGCGGCTGGCAGGACTGGTTCCGGCTGGAATGGGGCAACCCGCATGTGTGGGTGGCCACCACGCGTAAACTCAAAGACCCGAAGTGGCGCGGGCCTGCTGGCGCGAAACTTGTCTTCGAGGTCAAGTGCCCCAACGACAACGTCCTCTCTGTCGTGGCTGATTTGAATGGCTGGGGAGCATTCCCTGGTAAGTGGGGAGGCTCCTACGAATTCCGCAAGCCGCTAACAGGCTCGCCGGAGTGGCAGACCGTCTCGATTGGACTGGAGGATATGGTGCCCACCAAAAAAGAATCACCCGGCAAACTGACCACGTGGGAGACCGTGACCGAGCTCAGCTTCAGGCGCGTGAAGTCCTATCTCAAGGATGGAGAGGAAGTGACTTTCGGCATGGACACCAAGGCTTGGAATGCGCCCCGCGAATTTCGTAATCTTCACTGGGAAGGCGGCGTCTATGCTGCTGATGTGGCTGCGCCTGTCGCTCTGACCGATGCCGCGCCAAAAGATCTCAACGAGACGATCCAGAAAGAGATCAAGAAGTCGCTTGAGCGTTAAGCGTTTTGTCGGATAGCTCGGCAAGCACGTCCAGCGCGGGTAGCACGAATAATAAGTGTCAGTAAGTGTCAGTAAGTTGGAAAGTGTCAATAAGTGTCAGTAAGTCTTGAAACACCCAGCTTCAAGTTTGATTCCCGCATTGCCGCTCCATCGCGGAATACCGCTCCTCGCTCCAGCTTCGCTGGCCTCAAACGAGCGTTCGGACTTTGCGCCAGGGTGCTCGTCCTCAGCGTGTGTTTGTTCGCGCATTCGCGCATTTCTCCCCCTCCCCAACTTATTGACACTTCCCAACTTACTGACACTTATTGACACTTCTTCTTGTAGTACATTTGTACGACAAGACAAATCCATAAGATTGGTGTATACTCTTTATTGTGAACCCATAAAAGGGTCAGGAATGAACAACGGAAAAAAGGAGATCAATATGACAATGAGCAATTGTAGATTGATGATGAAAGCCTTCGCAGGCTTAATAACGTTGGTATTATTATGTGGTCCTGCGTTGACGGTGAACGCGCAAAACTATTTCGTGGCGCCAACTGGTAGCGATAGTGCGGACGGCGCCAGTTGGAACACTCCCTTTCTGACGATTCAGAAGGGTATTGATTCGGCCAATGCCGGCCAGACAGTGGCTGTGAGCAACGGCACCTACGTGCTGACCACGCAACTGCTGCTCAACAAGGGTATCACACTACAAGGCTTTGGCGGTGCTTCGAACACTGTCATCGATGCCAATCTGACGGGACGAATCCTCTCCATTTCCGACAATGCAGCTGTCATCGACGGATTCACCTTGAAGAACGGCCTCAGCGCGACCGCGATCAACGGGACAGGGGTCAACATGACAGGCGGCACGCTTCAAAATTGTACCGTCAGCTCCTGCACGAATACTGCATCGGGCACGATCCGGGGTGGCGGGATCTACATGAGTGGTTCCGGTTGCCTCGTAACAAACTGCCTGATAGAAAAGAATTATATTGGCGCCGAGTGGGCTGCATCGAAAGGCTCAGGCGTCTATCTTTCTGCAGGCAAACTGTTAGCCTCTACCGTAAAGAACAATTCGCTCTACCAAGGTCGCAACAATGGCGGCGGCGCGGGGGTCTATGTCGCCGACGCGGGCAGTGTCAGCAACTGTGTCATCAGCGGGAATGCGCTGACCTGCCTTGCCCCCCTCAACGCCCTGGGCGGCGGCGCTTATGTCGACTCGGGCACAGTGGCAGACTGTATCATTACAAACAACAGTTGCAATGTCAACCGGAGTGCCGGAGGAGGAGGGGGCGTGTTTGTCGCCGGTGGCGGAACCGTCCTGAACTGCATGATAGCTGGGAATTCCATCCCCTGTGTTGATCCCACCGTGGCTACAGGCGGCGGCGGCGTCTATGTTGACGGCGGGCGGGTCGTCGGCTGTGTGGTCAGCAACAACAGCAGCAGCTATTATCGAGGCACCCCTGGTACGTTTGGCGGTGGCGTACGCATGACCGGAACATCGGTGGTCGAGCGGTGCGTCATTACCCAGAATTACCTGATCAACAACTTCCACTCAGCCAGATATGGCGGGGGCGTCGCCTGTGAAGGCGGCGTGATGCGCAACTGCCTGATCATGGGCAATAAGGCTAATGCGCAAGGTGGCGGTCTGTATATCACTGGTGGCACCAACGAGAACTGTACCATTGTACGTAATCAGTGCTTAGCTGACGCTGATGGAGTTGGTCAATACGGCGGGGTGTACTGGACCAACACTCCGACGATCGTCAATGCCATCGTTTACAACAACACGGGAGCGTTCGAGAACAACATCCTGCCAACTGTGGGCGGGCTCGGCCAGGTGACCTACAGCTGTGCACCTTCTCTGACAAATGGCACGGGCAACGTGATTGCTGATCCACTCTTCGTGGACTCCGGCAGCGGCAGCGGCACTAGCTTTACGCCAGGGGATTATCGGCCCGTCATCGGGTCACCCTGTGAAAAGACAGGCCTCGTGTCCGGTTGGATGAGCGCGGCCTTGGAACTCGCGGGCCTCCCTCGTCTCAGCAGCGGACAGGTCGATATGGGCGCGTATGCCGCTGTTCCCCCGAAGAGCACGTACGTGGCGGAGAGCGGAAGTGACAACAACGCGGGAACAAGTTGGGAGGCTCCTTTCAGAACTATCCAGAAGGGCATTGATGCGGCCACAGCCTTGGGAACAGTTTCTGTGAGCAACGGAACCTACGCGCTGACTTCGCAACTGGCACTTAGCAAAGGTTGTAGACTCGTCGGGGTGGGCGGACGCGAACAGACGATCATCGACGCCAATGGCAGCGGTCGCGCCATCTCGATCAGCAACTCTGCTGCTGTGCTCGACGGTTTCACCCTGAAGAACGGCCGCGGTACAGCAACCGGGTTTAACGGTGCGGGAGTGAATATGTCAGGCGGTACACTACGGAACTGCACGGTCAGTTATTGCACAAACATATTTCAGTACGCGAAGGGGATTGGCGTCTACATGGAGGCTGGCACCATCGACACCTGCATCATCGAGAACAACGAAGGCTATGGAAGTCTGAGCGGTTACGGCGGCGGCGGGGTTTACATGGCCGCCGGGCTACTTACGAACACGGTGTTGCGAGGCAACCGGTCTCAGAATTTCGGCGGCGCGATTCGCATAGAGGGTGGCCTTGTCACAGACTGCGTGGTGTCGAACAATACGGTCTCAACGGGCGTTGGCGGTGGCCTAGATGGCCGTGCGCATGGCGGCGGAATCTACATGACGGCTGGGCTTGTCCGAAACAGCGCATTGATTTCAAATAAGAATTCGCCCTATAATATAAACACTTCTTTAGGTGGTGGGGTTTGTCTTTTCGGCTCCGGCACTGTCGTCTCGAACTGTGTGATAGCGGGAAACCGTTTAGAGAATGGCCCTAACAATATGCCGGACAGTCAAGGTGCCGGAGCGTATGTCGCAGGCGGCGTTTTGCTCTCATCGCAAGTCACGAATAACGTGGCGCTGGCTGGCTGGTACACGTCCAAGGGCGGAGGCGTGTTTGTCACTGCTGGAGGTTCTGTCAGCAACTGTGCAATCATCTCCAACGGCGCGAACTGCAACGACGCCATCACCCGTGGCGGCGGTGTCTATGTGAACTGGGGTACGGTTGTCGATTGTGTGGTCAGCAATAACTGGTCTGCCGGGTATAGCACGAACAACTGCACCTATGGCAGCGGCGTGTATATGACGGGTACTTCGCTGGTCGAGCGGTGTGTCATCGCGCGCAACTATCAAGTGAACTTGTGGAACGCTGCCCGATACGGCGCGGGGGTCGCCTGCGATGGCGGTACGATGCGCAGTTGCCTGATCATGGGCAACAGGGCGAATTCATTGGGAGGCGGGTTGTATATCACCGGCGGCACGAACGAGAACTGTACGATTGTGCGTAACCAGTGCTTATTTGACAACGCTGTCTATGGCGTCGGACAATACGGCGGTGTGTACTGGACCAATACGCCCGTGATCGTCAATGCCATCGTCTACAACAACACCAGCTCCTCCGGGGAAAGCAACATTCTGGCGGTTGTTAATGGCGCCAGCGGCGTGACCTACAGTTGCGCGCCGTCACTGACGAGCGGGACAGGCAATATTACGGCTGACCCGCTCTTCACGGCCTCGGGCTCTGGCAGCGGGACAACTTTCACCCCGGGCGACTACCGCCTGGCCGCGGGTACGCCGTGCAGGAACAAAGGCCTGACGGATGCCTGGATGAAAACAGCGACAGATCTCGACCGCCTGCCGCGCGTCAAGGATTTTCTCGTGGACATGGGCGCGTATGAACGTCAGACAGCCAGCGGCTCCGTGATCAAATTCTTCTAGGCGGTTGTGCCGGCAGTATCAAGCGATTTTCTCAGCGGCTCACCGAGACGGTTCGCCCTACCCGCTTCGCACGGGTCAACTATCTGATCCGAAGGAGGTAGGGCGAACCGTCTCGGTGAGCCGCCGCGTACTTCACTGGCGCCCCACGATTTGGCTTTCGTGGGGGCGCTTGTTTTATGATAGTATTTGAAAATGAAAACAAAATCACTCATCGCTATCTTCGGAGCAACACTCTGTATGTCCACGATCCTTTCTGCCCAGACACAGGAAACCGCTTCCGTGCAAACCACAGTCACCGTGCCTATCTGGCCCAAGGATAAAATGCCCGGCAAGCGTTCGGAAGGAATTGAGCATGCGACGCCGTCACGTGGCGATGGCGTGATCCGGCTGACGGACATCAACGAGCCGACGATCGCGGTCTTCAAAGCGCCTGGTGCGACCCATGCAACCCCTGCTGTCATCGTCTGCCCCGGAGGCGGCTATGGCATCCTGGCGTACAACAAGGAGGGCACCGAGATCGCAGCATGGCTCAACTCCATCGGCATCACCGGCGTGGTACTGAAATACCGTGTGCCGAAAAATCAGGACGGCGCCTTTCAGGATATTCAACGCGCTGTGCGTCTCGTAAGGCAGAACGCCGCCACGTGGAACATCGCCACGAACCGCATCGGCGTTATGGGCTTCTCAGCAGGCGGACATCTCAGCGCCCGCTTAAGCACCAACGCGGATCAAGCCTCCTATCCGAAACTGGATGACGTGGATAACCAGAGCATCCGACCGGACTTCGCCCTCCTCGTCTATCCCGCCTATCTTTCGAAAGTGCCTGGCAAAGTTGCTGGCGATCTTCCAGTCAGCGCAAAGACACCTCCGACCTTCATTGTGCATACCGAAGATGACAAATCCTTTATTGCCGGAAGCAAAGCCTACCATGCCGCATTGGTGGCTGCCAACGTCCCCAACGATTTCTTCCTCTGCGCCACAGGCGGACACGGCTATGGCTTGCGCTCCAATAAGGAGGTCAGCGTCTGGCCCAAGAAGTGCCAGGAGTGGCTGACCATGGCGGGGATACTGACGAAGTTCTAAAGTGCTAAAGTTCGAGAGTTCTAAAGTTTCTTCAATTGAGAGTTAAACGTTGAGCGTTAAGCGTTTTTCCATCGCGTACAGCACGGGTAGCACGGGTAGTACGAAGCATTACCAAGTTTCCAGTTTCGAGCGTCAAGCTTCATAATAACTTTAGAACTTTAGAACTCTCGAACTTTAGAACTTCTCCCTCCGCCCGGTCATTGACTGCGTCTATCGGTTGTGTTATTCTTTTTTAAAAGTTTTTATCCGTATCAACAACGAACAAAAGGATCTGCAAACGTATGAATATGAAACCTACAATTTGTTTATCCGTATTGATTCTCCTTGGTATCCTCGGATGCGTGACCAACCCCATCACCGGCGAGAGCCAATTCAACATTGTCGGCCAAAGTTCGTTGCTCGCCATGTCGAAGCAGGCCGTGCCCGAGCAGTTCGCGGCGGACTACGGCGTCATGTCCGACGCATCCATGAATATGTATGTGCAACACGTCGGAAAAAAATTGCTCGCCACCTTGAAGCCCGCTGACATGGTCTATCAGAACATGCCTTTCTCGTTTCAGATTGTCAATGCAACTTATGTCAATGCATACGCCTTTCCGGATGGTTCCATTGCTATTACGCGCGGCATGATGCTCGAGCTTGAAAACGAAGCGCAACTCGCAGCCGTGCTCGGACATGAAATCACGCACGTCAACTGCGGACACACCGCCTCTGCCATGAGCAAAGGCAACGTCCTTGACCTGGTAGTCAGCGGCACAAGCTCTTATCTGCAGAGCAAGGAGAGCTCCTGGACGGAGGTCGCCACCCTCGCAGGCCAGGTCGGCGGCAAGGCGCTTCTGGCCAGCTACAGCCGAGACCAGGAACGTCAAGCCGATCAAGGGGGCATGGACTACATGGTCCGTGCCGGGTACAACCCCAAGGGTATGATCGATCTCATGAAGTTACTGGTCCGCATCAGCAGTTCAAATCCTTCGCTCCTGGAGCAGATGTTTGCAACCCATCCTATGAGTGCGGAACGACTCGAGAGTGCGACTGCCCGCGTGCAATCCCATTATGCGAATACGAAAGGTCAAGATGGTGCCTCCAGCTTTTCGGTTGCCGTCGCCAGCCTGCGCGCAAAGAAGCCTGCCATTAACGCTTTTGCAACGGCTGAGACGCAATTGGCCAGCAAGCAGACCCAAGCAGCGCTCCAGACCGTCCAGAAGGGACTCGCCCTCCTGCCCAACGATCCGGCAGGTGGCATGATTCTGGCCGACGTCTTAGCCGCCTCCGGCCAGACTTCCTTAGCAAAACAAGCCGCCACAGCGTCGCTGAATACCGCCTCCTCCATGCGAGCTGAAAGTATGCTCGCCCAATGCGCCCTGCAACAGAAGGACTACTCAACCGCGCTTCAGCATCTGAACCAGTTAGAAAGCAAAGGCTCATCTGACTCGCGCATCTCCTTCTTCAAAGCTGTCGCGTATGAAGGCCTGAATAAAAAACCTGAAGCCATAGAGAGTTACAACCAGTATCTGACAAAGAGCAAAGCTTCCAGCGCCGAAGGCTCGTATGCACGCCAGCGCTTACAGCAGCTTGCCCCCCAATAATGCGGGAATGCGGGAATGTGCGAATGCGGGGATGCGGGAATTCGGGAATGCGCGAATGCGGGGATGCGGGAATGCGCGAATGCGGCAATGTGCGAATGCGGCAATGCCTGAATGGGGTGTTTTTTGACGGATTGCCCGGATAGCTCGGCAAGCTCGGGGAGCACGAATAATAAGTGTCAATAAGTTGGGAAGTGTCAGTAAGTGTCAGTAATTTGAAAATACCCAGCTTCAAGTTTTATTCGCGCATTTTTCCCCTCTCCCCAACTTACTGACACTTCCCAACTTGCTGACACTTACTGACACTTCTCCATGTAGTACATTTGCACGACATGACAAACGCTCTGTCTTCGGCTATACTCTCTCCAACACTAAAGGGGAGTCATTATGCACACACGCAACTGGATCATCACGTTAACGTCGTCTCTCATGCTGACAACCTGCATGGCGCAGGATTCGCTTCCGCCGTTGAAAGACAACAAGGCACCGCAGACGCTCGATAAATTGTGGGGCAATTATGATCCCAAAAAAGAATCGCTGGAAACGGAAGTGCTCAAGGAGTGGGAAGAGGATGGCGTGGTCTGCCGGTTGATCCGTTATCAGGTCGGTGTATTTAAAGGGACACCTGCGAAGATGGCCGCCTTTTATGCCTTCCCAAAAGGCGGTGCCAACTTGCCTGCCGTATTACAGATGCATGGCGGCGGACAATCGGCGGGGCTGGATAGCGTGGTAGCCGATGCCAAAAACGGCTATGCAGGAATCTCCATTAACTGGGGTGGGAACAAGCTGAACTTCGGTCGGTCGAAGATGACGTATGAGGGTCCGCAGACCGACTGGGGCAAACTGGATGCGACGCATCCGCCGCAACGGAACAAATCCAACCATTTCGCCGGTGCATTGACTCCTGATGATTACACACTCGACGCGATCGAGTCGCCGCGCAACAGCAACTGGTTCCTGGTGTTGATTGCGGCACGCCGCGCTATCACCTTTCTTGAGCAGCAAACGGAAGTCGATCCCGCCAGGATTGGCGCCACGGGACATTCCATGGGCGGCAAACTCACGACTGATCTGGCCGGAATCGACACGCGTGTGAAAGCCGCTGTGCCGTCCTGCGGCGGTGCGGGCAATATTTTGGAGAGCCAGGCCGCAGATCTGCCAGGCTGCGTCATATCCAAAGCCTCAGACTTTGAACTGGCCTGCGTTTCAGATAACGCCTATATCCCTCGGATTACTTGCCCGATTCTCTGGCTGTCGCCAGTCAATGACTTTCATGGCACCATCAACAACATGGCATGGAACTGGCGGAATGTGCCTGAGTCGCTGGTGCGGTTCAGCATGGCCCCACACCTGAACCATGTCCATACGCCAGCCTATTCGATCACCCGAACGCTCTGGTTCGAGCAGCACCTGAAGGGCAAATTCACACTACAGACGACGCCGAAGCTGGAGATGAACCTGAAGACCGCGACGGGGATCCCGTTGATGAGGGTCACGCCAGCAGCTGCGGCGGCAGCGAAGCAAGTGGAGGTCTACTACTCGATCGGCCTGAATAACAAGACCCGGTTCTGGCGCAGTGCAAAGGTAGCGAGGAAGGGCGATATCTGGGAGGCGGCTTGCCCGGTGATGAGTCTCGATGAACCAGTTTTTGTTTATGCGAATGTGACCTACGATACGCCGGAAAAATATCGGAGCCTAGCGCAGTCGCTTGGCAACGGAAACTCCGATGTCTACACCCTCAGTTCACGGATGCTGACCGCGACGCCGGCGCAGTTAAAAGCGGCTGGCGTGAAAGCAACGGACAAACCGGAACGTCTGATCGACGACGGAACGCACGGCTGGCAGGACTGGTATCAGTCGAACTGGGGACATCCACCCCTGTGGCGCGCCTCCACCCGAAAACTGACAGACCCCAAATGGCGCGGACCAGATGGTGGTAAGCTACTTTTTGAGATCCGGTGTGAAGCGGACAATATGCTGGTGGTCTCCTTCAACTGCAACGGCTGGGGCGCGATTCAACCTGGCAAACCCTCGGTTGACTATGTCACAGTGAAAGCGTTGAAAGGGTCGCCGGAGTGGCAGACCGTGTCCATCACAGCGGATGAACTCGTCGCGCTTGATCTGAAGGTTAAAGAGCCGCTTGCGAACTGGCGGACCGTCACGGAATTCAGCATCTGCCCCAGCGGCGAGATGGTCAAAGACGGGCAGAAGGTGAAAGTAGGTGGCAAAGGATGGAAGGGGCCGCGCGAGATCCGGAACATGCGCTGGGAGGGCGGAAAATATGTAAGCCAGCGGCCGGCGGACTCCAAACTGAGCGACGAGGAGTATCAGAAACAATTCAATGACTCCATTAACAAGTCTTTAGAGCAAGAGAAGCTGGATCAGAAGGTCGAAAGGGATAACAGGGTTAAATGATCACCAGTTTAAACGCTCTGTAAAAATATGAAACGCCATTTTTTCGCCCCGCTATTTTTAGTCGCCCTCCTTGCGGGAACCTCTCTGCCGGCTGATAAGTTGCCGAACTATGCCTCGATGATTCCGTCTGGAACGGTGAAGCCGTTCGCCGACGGAGACCGGATTGCCTTCCTGGGGGACAGTATTACGTCTGGAGGGAAATATCACAAATACATCTACACCTATTGGGTAACACGCCACCCAGCCACAAAAATCACGTATGTAAACAAGGGGATATTTAGTGATTTTGTCCCCGGTGGCATGGGCCGGATGGACTTCGATGTGCTCAAAGAAAAGCCTAACAAGATGGCGATCAATTATGGGATGAATGATTCCGGAGCCTCCTTCAGAGCGGATCTTTTTGGCATGGAAAATCCAGACGAGGCCGTGTTGAAAAAAAGACAGGCAACAGTGGCCGATTTCCGAAAAAATATGAGTCAGCTTCTCTCCCTCCTCAAAGAGCGCAGTATCACACCGATACTCATCGGCGCATCCATTTATGACAACACCATGGAACGTGAAGGACTCAATCGCATCGGGGGCAACAGCGGCATCCAGGCCTGTATCAAGGAGCTTAGGGATCTATCGGAAAAAAATGGTTATGAATTTGTTGATTTTAACAAGCCGATGTTGCTGGCAAACGCATCACTCCAGAAAAAAGATCCGAAAGCATCAATGGCAGGTGGAGACCGGGTCCATCCAGATGTGCAGGGACATTGGCTGATGGCCTACACGTTTCTGAAGGCGCAGAATGCCTCACCCACGATCGCCACGTTCACAATTGACGCGGCACACAACAAGGTAACACGTTCGGAAAACTGTGAAGTCAGCAACGTGAAGACAATCAACGGGACCGTTGTCTTTGATTATTTTCCGAAAGCGTTACCCCTGCCGTTCAATGATGAATACAAGAAGGCTGCCAGCATCGTTCCGATCACTGATGAACTGAATCAGGAAATCATCCAGGTCACTGGATTGAAAGAGGGGAAATATTGCCTGTCGATTGATGGACAGGAGATCGGGACGTATTCCGCTGCGGACTTTACCAAGGGGATTAACATCTCTCTTGCCGAAAGCAATCCCGGCCAAAAACAGGCACGGCAATTGGACGCCTTGATTCAGGAGCGCTGTGGTCTCGAAGGCCGTATCCGGATGCTGCGCCAGATGGACTGCCGTTGTGCAAAAAGATTCCTGGCCGGGGAAAGGGAGCAGATCATCGCTGAATTTAAGCAGAAGCTTGAAGCGGCAAAGCTGGCGAAGAAGGACTATGAAATCGGCAGCATCACGGCATACCTGAAGGACATTGTAGAGGAAGACAAGATCGGTAAAAGAATTTCAGAACTTGAAGAGCAAATCTACAAGGAAAACAAGCCATTAGAACGTAAGGTCAGAATTGGAACAAAGTGAACAGGCGGATAAGGAGATAATGTGAGAAGAGTAACAAACGGAATGGTTACGCTGGCGCTTGCGTGTTCTTTGAATACCCATGCTGTTGACATCTGGGGCAAGGGAGACGTGCCGCGCATCACAGACCCCAAGGACGTGCCGCAAACGCTTCCTGAGATGTGGAAGGACTACGACGCGAACTATGACAAGCACAATCCATTGGAAGTAAAAATCCACAAGACCTGGGAGACCAAGGACAACATCGTTGTCAACTGGGTGCAGTTGACGGTCGGCACATTTCAGGGCAAGAAGTCCATCGCCTGCGGTTTCTGGGCCTATCCCAAGGGCGCCAAAAATCTTCCCGCCATCATGAATACGAACGGCGGTCCACAGACCGGGGGCGAGGGTAGCGCGCTGCATTACGCCCGGCTTGGGTACGCCTGCTTCAACCCCAACCACAACATGAACGAGAAGATGGGCGGCGAGGCCGCAGGGTTGCCGAATACGGACTGGGGCGCGCTGAACGCCGATAGCAATCCGGGTCCGATTTGGGGTTTCAATGTCTCAGATAAAACTATCGATGCGGTGGTGAGTCCGCGCAATAACTGGCTCTTTCCCAGGCAGATCTCCGGACGAAGGATCATCACCTTCATGATGCAGCAGCCCGAGGTTAATCCGAAGAAGATCGGCATCACCGGCTATTCCACCGGCGGTAGCCTGACAGCCTGTGAAAGCATTGACCCGCGTCTGGCGGCGGTTGTCCCCCAATGCGGCGGCTGCGGCGGCAAGATGGATGTGCACGAGATCATTACCGGCCAGGCGCATGGACTTGGAAAGGAGACGGAAGAGAAATATGGTAAGATGATGCGCGAGTTCGACGAGGGCGGACACTGGAAATACATCAAGGCCCCGGTGTTGCTGCGTGGCGCTTCCAACGATTTTCACTGCCCGGACTGGAACAGTGTTCAGGCCGTGAACCAGGTGGCAGGTGACAAGCGCTATGTCCTAGGCGCGAACTTCAACCACGGCGCACCTCCGGAAGTCCAGGTCACGGATTACCTCTGGTTCCAGGACAAACTGAAAGGTGAGTTCACCTTTCCGGGGACCCCGAAAAGCGAACTGCTGCTCAAGCAGCCTGATGGCATCCCGATTTTCAAGGTGACGCTGCCGAAGACGGCGTTGGCCTTCAAACGGATCGAGATGTTCTACACCGACGGACGGAATCCGCTCACCCGTTTCTGGATCACGGGCACGCCGAAGAAGAACGCAGACGGCACGTGGCAGATCCAATGTCCGCTTAGCTTCAATGACGAGCCGCTCTTCGCCTTTGCGAATGTCATCTATGCGATCGACCCAATCAAGGCGCCGAACCACAGTTACAACGGCCTGAGCGAAATGGCAGTCTCGAGCGACTACGCGTACGCCTGGCCGGCGCAGGTACAGGCCTCCAACGTCAAGACGCAAACCACAACCAGCCGGCTCATCGACGACTTTGCCAATGGCGGACGCGACTGGACGCGCTCGGGCTTGGACAACAGTTATTGGTGGAGCATTAGCACGCGCAAAGTCAACTGTCCGCTCTTTATAGGACCGAAAGGCGCCGAGCTGGTCTTTGAGTTCAATGCGCCTGCGGCGGGGGCGAAAATCGGGGTTCAGGTCAACCGTTCCTTCATGGAGGCCAATTGGGTTGAAGACAAGTTTTATAATTTCTTTGAACTCCCTCAGCAAGGATGGAACACGGTCCGCGTCAAGCTTTCCGATTTGCATAATCCCTACGGCTGGCAGTTGGATGACTGGCATAAGCTGAACACGCTGACGATTCGTGCGGCTGGCTCACTGAAGGAAGAGGTTGAGAAAACCTGGCTGCCTGCTGCCAAGCGGATTTCGGCTTCCCAGAATAAAGACGGTAAGAGCACGCCCTACAAAGTCAGCACGGTTGCGCTGCCGGACAAGGTCAGCGGCTGGAACGAAACGTATTATAAGTCCGCCGGCGACGAGTATGTCAAAGGCACCAGCATGACTCCTGACGACCTCTTTATCAAAACACGCTTCAAGAATATGCGCTGGGAGGGCGGCGAATATGTCCCGCGAAGCAAGCCGTATGTCGCAGAAAAATTTATCAAATAAGTGGCGTGGAGAAGTGTCAGTAAGTCTTAGAAGTGTCAGTAAGTGTCAGTAATTTGAGAATACCCAGTTTCAAGTTTCATTCACGCACTCACGAATTCCCGCATTCGCGCACTTCTTTCCCCTCCCAACTTACTGACACCTCCCAACTTACTGACACCTCCCAACTTACTGACACTTCCCAACTTACTGACACTTCCCCTTGTAGTACATTTGTACGACATGACAAATCCGTTAGATTGGCGTATACTCTTAAATATTGACTTGAAAAAGTTTCGGGTTAGATCTAATGAACAGGAAAACTGTATGAAAACGAAACAGATCAGTAATCTTATGATGAGAGCCTTCTCGGGGATCATCGCAAGCGTACTTTTTAGTTTGGCACCATGCGCTCAAGCCGCAAATCTCTATTGGGACAGCAATGGGACCACGACCGGCGCAGGAGTAACGCCAACCGGCACATGGGGCACCAGCGCCTTCTGGTCGACCAGCAGTGCCGGAACAGCAACACCCGCAAATACACCCACAACCTCTACAGATGTGCTCTATTTCTGTGCTGGCACTACGGCCATTAATGCCTACACGATCACCGTCAGCGGTACACAGGAGGCCAAGTTACTCACGCTTGAGGAAGGTACTCCGACCTTCACCGGAGGCACCATCAATCTCGGCGCTGGCGGTGGGATCACCCTCGCTACGACTACAGTCACGGGGGGCACGCTGAGTTCGAGTCTGAGCATCACCGGGGACCAGATTTTTAATATCGGTGCCAGCCGTACGCTCACGCTTGATACTGGCACCTTCACCCGCAACGCCTTGGCTACACTCAACGTGACGAACAGCGGTACCCTGACCTCCACGCAGACTGGTTTGTCGGTCAATAACGCCGCAGGCATCATCGGTACCTGGGTTAGCTTCGGTACTGGTACCTCTACGAAATACGCCACGATCGGCAGCAGCACGTTCAGCGGCCTGAACGGCACGGCGATAGCGGACGGCGCAGGCCTGACCGACATCACGGGTCTCGCGAACTATGATCTCGCAGCAGGTGGCGGCTCGGTTCCCGTCACGGTCTCGGCCAATACCATCCGCTACGCCGGGTTGGCGGCCGGTACCACAACAAACGGTGCCAGCTTCACACTTAACGGCTTCATGAATGCTAGCACCAACGTATGGACGATTGGCACTAATGCCATCACCATCGGTGCGGATAAGGAACTGGTGGTCAACGCGGCCAACAACAGCATCACTGTTTCCGGCCCCATACGAGACAGTGTTGGCGGCACATCGGCACTGACCAAGACCGGCGCGAATACGCTCTCCCTTTCCGGAACCAACACCTACACCGGCCCAACTACGATCAACGCGGGAACCTTGTCGGTAGGCGCGGGCGGCTCGACCGGTTCCTTGGGCAGCGGTGCTGTCACCAATAACGCGATGCTTACGTTTAATCGCACAGGTTCGCTGACGGTCTCCAACTCGATTGCCGGCAGCGGCGGGGTAACCGTATTAGGCGGTGGCACGTTCACCTTCTCTGGGACCAATACTTATACCGGTCCTTTCACTTTGAGTCAGTCTGCCACGATAAGTATCAGTTCGTTCAACAGCGTGGTTGGAGGCACAGCCAGTTCTTGTCTCGGCGCACCGACTACTGCTGTTAATGGGAAAATTATAGCGAGTGGTGGAAATAATGTATTAGTCAAAATAATCTATACCGGCAGCGGGGAAACCACCGACCGAGCGATCTCGTTGACGACAGGTGGCGGCGCGCATTCCGATCTCACGCTCGATCAATCTGGTAGCAACCTGCTCAAGATCACTGGAAACATCTCGCGCGATGCGGCTAACACCTGCTTTCTCTATCTGCAAGGCTCCACGACGGGTGTCGGTGAAATCGCCGGCGTTATCTCCAACCCCTCTGGTAGCATGCCTGTGACAAAACTGGGTACGGGCACCTGGATTCTTTCGGGCGCCAACACCTATAATAACGGGACGACCGTCACCAACGCGGGCACGCTGCTCGTGAACAACACGTCCGGCTCAGGCACGGGCTCTGGTGCTGTGAGCGTGGCCACGAACGCGACACTGGGCGGTATCGGGATGATCACGGGCACGGTGACTGTGGCCAACGGCGGTTATCTCTCGCCCGGCACGAACAGCGTGGGAACGTTGACAGTCGGGAGCCTGAAGCTCAGTACGAACGCGACGTTTGTTGTCGAGATCAGTGGCGTGGCCAGTTATGATCGTTGCGTGGTCTCTACAGGAACAGTCGACATCGCCAGCAGTCTATTGTCTCTGACCGTCGCACCCGGGTATGTGCCGAAATACCACGACACCTTCACCATTATTCGGAACGTGAAAGGTGATGCGGTGACGGGGACGTTTGCGAACGGAGCGACAATCACGGCACTCGGCTTGGCAAAGCCCTTCGAAATCTCCACCACGGGGGGCGCTGGTAATGATGTCGTGTTGCGTTACACAGGCGGCGGCGGAACAATGGTTCGGTTTATGTAAATTTTTTAGCATAAATACTTTTTGCCAGTGGTATTAAACGGAGAGCGTTAATTTTTTGTCCCGTTTGTCGGATAGCTCGGCAAGCACGTCCAGCGCGGGTAGCACGTAATAATAACGCATCCCCCAGTTTCACTCCCGCACTCGCGCATTACCCCTTGTAGTATATTTGTATGACATGACAAATACACGAATATCGTTTATACTGTCTCTCATTGATGGCATATAGAAATCATTTTTTGTTTGGATAGGGCATACCTAATAATGAAGACGGAGAACTCTATGAAAGCACTGAACACCACACTAGTACTCATGACTATCTTGCTGAACGGTTTTACTGCAACCGCTCAAGAGCCTTTGCTGACACCACCACAGATTTGGAAAGCGTATGATCCCAACAAGGGGGAGTTCAAGGAGGAGATCGTCAAGGAGGAGACCAAAGACGGCAACTATTATCGGGAGTCCTACATCAGCGCGTATGTCGTGGGTGAAGAGGTTCGTGTGTACTGCCTCTATAAAGTCAAGGCCGGAGCGAGAAATGCTCCGGGGCTTTTGAACGTCCATGGCTGGATGGGCGCGGCGAGCATCGATAACGAGTATGTGACGGATGGCTGGGCAGTCATGTCGTATGACTATTGCGGAAAAAATGGTAACCGGCCTCATTACACCAAATATCCGGAGAAGCTGGCCCATGGCGACATGTGTGGTGGAAAAGTGACCTGCTCCTCCACGCCAGATCATAAGCCGATCACAGACCCTAAACAGAGCTCGGATTATCTCTGGTACGCGATCGAGTCGCGGGTGCTCAGTTATCTGGAACAGCAGAAGGAGGTCGACAAGACCCGCCTAGGAGCCAAGGGCTATTCGTATGGCGGTACCCTGATGTGGTTCATGGGCATGGATCCGCGCATCAAGGCCATCGTCGCTTACTTCGGTATTGGCTGGACCGAGTATTGGCGGAACAGGCAGGTAATGATGTATGCAACTCCTTATGTTGAGCCAGAAAAAACATCCGGCGAAAAAATTTATCTCGCCGGCATTGCGCCAGAGGCGCACGTTCCTTACATCACCGCCGCGACGCTATTTCTCAATGGCAGCAATGATCATCATGGGTGTTGTGAGCGCGGACTGGAGAGTTTCAAGCTGTTTAAGCCTGGCGTGCCCTGGGCCTTTGCGGTCCAGGCGCGCGGACATCACAACACCGAGAAGATCGGACAGGACACCAAGATGTGGCTGGAAAAATATGTCCTGAACAAAGAGGTCTTCTGGCCCGCGCATCCGAAAGCTGAAATCAAGCTCGATGCAGAGGGCGTGCCGACATTGATGGTCACGCCGTCACATCCCGAGCGCGTGAAAAAAGTAGAGATCTATTATTCGCTCAAGAATCCAGTCTGGATCTCCCGAGCGTGGCGTGATACAGTGTCTGTCAAACAAGGCAATACCTGGGTCTCCGCGTTGCCCGTCTTAAATGTGGACGATTACGTCTTTGCTTATGCGAATGTGATCTATGATACGACCGTGGTCGTGTCGACGGACTTCAAAGCCGCGATCCCCTCCAAACTCGGCAAGGCCCAGGCGACTGATAAAGTCTCTGCCCTGATTTATTCCGGCGATGGCGGCATCGGCATCTGGAGCAATGTCGCAGAGGTGGAAGGTGTCGGAGGCATCAAAGGATTTCGCTGCATCAATAATAATACAGGCCTCGGAACCGATCGCATGAGCGACCCCAAGTGGCAGGCACCGAAGAACGGCGAACTCAGCTTCAAATTCTACTGCACAGAACCCCAAACCTTGATCTTCACAGCCGGCGAGTATTCGGGCGAAATCGAAATCACCGCCTCAGACACCTGGCAGGAGATGGTAATCCCCAAGCAGAAGCTTTTCAACAAGTACAATCAGAAAGTTTCGCTGTCTGACTGGGGAAAAGTCAGTCATATCAGTTTCAAGCCTAAGGCGGGAGCAGACATCACCAAGATCATCTTCGCCCAATTCAAATGGGTGGTGAAGTAAGCGTCCGCTAGATGGGTGATTGATAACTTACACAGTTTTTCCACGAAACACACTAAAAACACGAAAAGATAGTAATCTCCTTTGCGGCTCCCTACCGCCTTCGGATCAGATAGTTGACGCGTGCGAAGCAGGTAGGGCGAACCGTCTCGGTAAGTCGCAGTGTGTTTCGTGTATTTCGGATGCTAAAAGTAATCAGAAAGAACAAAGAACCATGAGCAAAAAAACGTTATTCACACTGCTTGCGATTATTGGGGCAGTTGCTTCATACGCTGGCGAGACTCTAACACCAACAAGGCTGCGCTGCGAGTACCGCGAGAATCCGCTCGGTATTGATGTGGTGAAACCGCGACTGTCGTGGGTGAGTGAAAGTGGAAAGTGGAAAGTGGAAACTGGAAACTTGGGTGAGAAGACTCGTGGAATAAAACAGGTTGCCTATCAGATTCTGGTCGCAAGCTCGGAAGAACTGTTGAAGAAAGATCAGTGCGATTTGTGGGACAGCGGGAGGGTGGAGTCGGATCAGCAGAACCAGATCGACTATGCGGGCAAACCTCTCACTTCTCGGATGCAATGCTGGTGGAAAGTTCGTATGTGGGTGGCGGATTCAGAGTCCAGGGTTCAGGGTTCAGGATGGAGTTCGTCGGCCGTGTGGAGCATGGGGTTGCTTGATGCGGCAAGTTGGAACGCCAAATGGATTGCCGCAGTGTCCAAGTTCGATAAGCTGTTACTTGAAGGTGGCGGAGTGGGTTACCACGCGAAGGAAGCCTCAAGCGAAAACGAAGAGAAGTGGGTACAGATCGATCTCGGTAAAAGTATCGCCATCGACACGATTGTCCTGTATGCATTGAAACACGGTCATCCCGGAAATCAAATCGAGGGGTTTGGATTTCCCGTCCGTTTTCGTATAGAGGTTTCTGACGATACGGGTTTCAAGACGTCAACGATGATTAAGGACCAGACCGCCGCAGACTATCCGAACCCCGGCCATGTTGCTGTCCCGTTTGATGCCAAGGGCGTGACGGCGCGATATGTGCGTGTGACGGCGACAAAACTCTGGAATCGGAAGTCCGGCGGTAATCCATACTGCTTCGCTTTGGCACAATTGTCGATCGACTCCACTGGCAAAAATGTGGCGTTGGAAGCGTCGGTGACGGCAAAGGACAGTGTCGAGACTTCCGAGTGGGCCAAGGTGAACCTGACTGACGGCCAGCGGGGTTTACAAAAAAAGGAGTCCTTGAAAAGCGATGTGGCGGAATTGAAACCTTCGGCAGGCATACAGTTCCGCAAAGCGTTCGCAGTAGAAAAGGAAATCAAACGCGCGGTGGCTTATGTCTGCGGCCTCGGCTTCTACGAACTTAGCTTGAATGGCCAAAAGGTCGGCGATCATGTACTCGATCCCGGCTGGACCAACTATCGAAAAACCTGCCTTTATACGGCGTATGATGTTACGTCGCAACTGACGCGCGGAAATAACACCATTGGCGTGATGCTGGGCAATGGTATGTACAATGTGCCCGGCGGACGCTACACCAAGTTCAAAGGATCCTTTGGTCCGCCCAAACTGATTCTGCAGCTCTATGTCGAGTATTCCGACGGAACATCCGCTACCGTTGTCAGTGATGAATCTTGGACATGGGCTCCAAGCCCTGTCGTCTTCTCATGCACCTATGGCGGCGAGGACTACGATGCGCGCAAGGAGATGCCAGGCTGGGACAAGGCAGGTTTCAATGCCGGTGCATTCAAGCCGGTACTGGCTGTGGACGGACCTGGCGGCAAACTCTCATCACAGTCGGCACCGCCGATCAAGGTGATGAATGAATATAAAGCTGTCAACGTGACCCATCCCAAACCTGGCATATCGGTTTATGATTTTGGACAGAACTGTGCATCCATGCCGAAACTGACCGTGAAGGGCCCGGCGGGCGCCATCGTACGCTTGACGCCCGGCGAGCTGTTACAGGGCAACGGTTTGGTGTCGCAGGGCAGTTGTGGAGGTCCGGCTTATTACACCTATACCTTGAAAGGCGAGAGTACTGAAACATGGATGCCTCGCTTCTTCTATTACGGCTCGCGCTACCTCCAGGTCGAGACTTCCAATCATGAAACCAACGCCGCGCCACAGATTGTCGAGTTGACCTCGCAGTTTGTTCATTCCTCGGCGCAACCGGTCGGCATGTTCACCTGCGCCAATCCCCTTGTGAACCGGATTCACGAACTGATCAAGGCCGCCATTAAAAGCAATCTCCAAAGCGTATTGACGGACTGTCCGCATCGCGAGAAGCTCGGCTGGCTGGAGTGCTCGCACCTGTTGGCGGGTTGCCTGATGTACAATTTCGATGTGCCGACATTCTATTCCAAAATCGCCAACGACATGTGCGAAGCACAATTGTCGAACGGTATGGTCCCGGACATCGCACCGGAGTACACGGTTTTTGGCGGCGGTTTCCGTGATTCGCCTGAGTGGGGCAGCGCGTATGTCATCACGCCATGGCAGGTCTACCAGATGTATGGCGACCGCACAGTACTGGCGCAACATTACGAGGGGATGAAACGCTATGTCGCCTATTTGAAAAGTAAATCGAAAGAGCACATCGTTTCGCACGGACTCGGCGACTGGTACGACATCGGCCCGGGCGGTCCGGGAGAATCGAAGCTGACCTCTAAGGGACTGACTGCCACGGCGATCTATTATCAAGATCTTGTGATTTTAAAAGACGCGGCTGCCTTGCTGGGCAAGGCTGATGAGGCAAGCCAGTTCGAGAAAGAAGCGCAAGCGGTTAAGACGGCCTTCAACAATAAGTACTTCAACGCAGAAAAAAAACAGTATGACCGCAACAGTCAGACAGCCAACGCGATGCCGTTGGTGCTCGGGCTCGTACCAGAAGATCGACGGGAGGCGGTGCTGGCTGGGTTGGCGGCTCAGATCCGCGCTGGTGGCAACCGTGTCACGGCGGGCGACGTGGGCTTCAACTACCTGATGCGCGCCCTCTCGGATGGTGGCCAGTGCAATGTGCTGTACGACATGCTCATTCGCGACGATGGTCCGGGGTACGCCTACCAACTCAAGAAAGGTGCTACGTCACTGACAGAAGCGTGGGATACGAATCCGGGTTCGTCACAGAATCACTGCATGCTGGGTCACATTGAAGAGTGGTTTTATCGAGGTCTCGGCGGCATTTCATCTGATCCCGCAGGTCCGGGCTTTAAAAAGATTATTATAAAACCGCAAGTTGTCGGCGACCTCGCCGGAGTAAACGTGACGTATGACTCTCCTTACGGACACATCGTTAGCAACTGGAAATGCGAGGGCAATAAGCTTACGATGGACGTCATGATCCCCGCCAACACTACAGCGACAGTTTTTGTTCCCGCGAAGGACGCGACTTCCGTCTTGGAATCCGGCAACCCCGTGTCTGCTGCCAAGTGCATGAAATTCCTGCGCATGGAAAATAACGCGGCGGTCTTTGAAGTCGGTTCAGGCTCTTATCAGTTTTGCAGTAAGCTATAAGAGCCCGCTCACGAGGTGTGTCTATAACTTGATTTGTTTTAACCACAAAGAACACAAAGATCTCAAAGATCAACTTCTAAATGCTTTGTTTGGGCTGTCAGGGACACTTCGCTTTTCTCTGAGTTCTCTGCGTTCTTTGCGGTAAAATTATTAAAGACAAAACTTTGCATATTACCCCTTAGCTTAACACCGTTGATTCGGTAGGATAATCCGAACCTCATGCAGGCGCAGAAAGTATCATTGAATAACTGGGTAAAAATCAGTATTATCAGCCTCAAGCCTAAAGCGGGAGGAGTTATCACCACGCTCATCTATGCCCCGTTCAAACGGCTTGTGAAAGAAAATAACCTATGAAAAAATCAATGCTCATTGCCTTCCTCATGCTAATCAACGCGGCTTCTGCCGAAGGGCTTTCGCCTTTTGTACATCCGGATACCGTCCCGGCCTCAAGCTGGTCGGCGAAATGGATTGGAACAGAGTCAGCCGCTGTTGAAAAATCAAAGCAGAAGAACCTCTGGAGCTGTTACCGTAAGGAGTTCACGCTTGCCAAAAAACCGAACACGGCCATTGCGCGAATTGCCGTCGATTCCAAATACTGGCTTTGGGTCAATGGCGTCATGGTTGTACGTGAAGGCGCGTTGAAACGGGGGCCCACACCGACCGACACTTTTTTTGATGAAGTCGATCTGGCACCCTACCTGAAACAAGGAGCCAATACAGTCGCGATTCTCGCGTGGTATTTTGGTAAGGAGGGCTTCAGCCACAAGAGCAGCGGCAAGAGCGGCCTGCTGTTTGAGCTAGTTGCAGGAAAAAACAAAATCATCAGCGACTCCTCCTGGCGTACAATCCTTCATCCGTCATTCGGCGACACAGGCGCACCTCATCCGAATTACAGACTTCCCGAATCCAATATTCGGTTTGATGCAGGAAAAGATAGTGCAGGATGGGAGATGCCGGGATTTGCAGCAACTGCATGGCTGCAGGCCAAGGAGTTAGGTTCGCCGGATTGCGCGCCGTGGAACAGGCTGGTCAAGCGTCCGGTCCCCTTCTGGAAAGACTATGGACTCAAGCCCTACGCCAATGCATCCTCGTTGCCGAAAATCTCAGATGGCAAAACAATCAAAGCGAAACCTCCCTACAACGCTCAGATCACGCCCTATTTTAAAATTAATGCCAAGGCGGGCGAAGTTATTAAAATACAGATGGACAACTATGGCGGCGGCAGCGAACCCAATGTACGGGCCGAGTATGTGACCCGTGACGGCGAACAGGCGTTCGAATGTTTTGGCTGGATGAACGGACACGAGGTGCAATACCAAATACCGGCGGGTATCACTATTCTGGATTTAAAGTATCGCGAGACGGGCTTTGATACGAAATTTGCCGGAACGTTTGACTGTGACGATGACTTTCTCAACCGGCTTCGCACCAAAGCCATTCGCACACTCTACATCACGATGCGTGATAATTATATGGACTGTCCGGACCGCGAACGCGCTTTGTGGTGGGGCGATGCCGTCAATGAGCTCGGCGAATCATTTTATGCGTTTGACCGGCGCGCTGATCTTCTGACGCGGAAATGTATCATCGATCTGGTCGCCTGGCAAAAGCCGGATGGCGTCTTGTTCGCACCGATCCCCGCAGGTAACTGGAACAGAGACCTGCCTCTGCAAATGCTGGCGAGCATCGGGCGGACTGGTTTCTGGACCTACAGCTTTTTCAGCGGGGATATGGAGACGCTCAACGTCGCGTATCCGGGCATGAAACGCTACCTGGAGATCTGGTCCATGAAGACCGACGGGCTTGTCGTACCCCGGCCTGGCGCATGGGCATGGGGCGACTGGGGAAACAATGTCGATATGGGCATGCTGTACAATGCTTGGTATCACATCGGCCTGCAGGGACTCCGCAACGCCGCGCTCGTCCTCAAGAAGGACAGCGACTTGCCTTGGATTGATGCGCGCATGAAATCCATTGAAGCCAGTTTCAACAAAACGTATTGGACAGGGACTGAATACCGCTCTCCGGATTATAAGGGACAGACCGACGACCGCGCCAATGCCCTGGCGATCGTGGCGGGCTTTGCAAAACCCGACCAATACCCAGCCTTGATCGAGGTTTTTAAAAAGCAGGCCCACTCCAGTCCCTACATGGAGAAATATGTTCTGGAAGCCCTCTGCCTCATGAATCAGCCAGAGCTCGCGCAGGAGCGGATGAAGAAGCGCTATGCCAAGATGGTGGATCACCCTGTCTACACCACCCTCTGGGAAGGCTGGGGCATCGGCTCGGAAGGTTTTGGTGGCGGCACTATTAATCACGCCTGGAGCGGTGGCCCGCTCACCATCATGTCGCAATACTTTGCTGGCATCGCACCGACAGCGGCAGGCTTTTCATCGTATAGCGTGTTGCCGCAGATGGGGATGCTCAAGAAGATTACCACGAAGGTCGTCACCACAAAGGGCGACATCGCCCTGAAGCTATTCAACACGAAAGAACGCTTCTCCTTGGATCTGACCTCACCTTCAGGCACACAGGCGATTGTAGGCATTCCTGTGGTGGCAGGCGAGACGATCACAGAAGTCAAAGCCAACGGCAAGGTGCTCTGGACAGCGGGCAAGAGCAACGGCACACTTTCCGGCGTGCGCTTCATTGAAGCCAACGCGCGTTATCTGCTCTTTGCCGTGGAGTCCGGCACCTGGTGTTTCAGCGTCACCAAGAACTCTTGACCATAAGCACTCGAACCACTATTATGTATTGCACTTCGCAAGTGGTTATTTTTATGCGAAAGGGTCAAGACACGTATGCCTATCAGTTGGAATGAAATCAGACAGAATGCCATCCGTTTTTCACGCGAGTGGGCGGCGGAGCACCGCGAGGATGCGGAGGCTAAATCATTCTGGGATGAGTTCTTTGCTGTGTTCGGTATTCGGCGTCGTCTATTTGCAACCTTTGAAGAGCCCGTCAAGAAGATCAACGGTCAGTATGGATACATCGATGTCTTTTGGCGCGGGCTGGTGCTGGCGGAACATAAGAGCCGAGGCAAGAGTCTGGACAAGGCAGAGTCTCAGGCCTTCAGCTACATTCAGGATCTGGCCCGCGAACAGCGTATTGCCGATCTGCCCCGTTATGTGATTCTCTCGGATTTCGAGAACATCGCGTTGTATGATTTGGAACCGGACGAACAATTGGACTTGCCGCTCTTCGAGTCTCGTCACTATCGAAAGATGGAGTTCCCCCTTAAAGAACTGCACAAGCGCATCCAGGAGTTCGCCTTTATCGCGGGCTATAAGCAGCACCGGTTGCGCGAGGAAGACCCGATCAACATCAAGGCTGTCGAGATTCTTGGTGACCTTCATGATGCGCTGGCCGAAGGCGGTTATAAGGGACATGACCTTGAACGATTCCTGGTGCGCGTCCTCTTTTGTCTCTTCGCGGAAGACACTGGACTCTTTGAGCCGGAGACTTTTACTCTCTACCTTGAAAACCGTATAGCCAAGGACGGCTCCGACCTTGGACTGCATCTTGCACGACTCTTCGAAGTTCTGGACACTCCTTTGGAACGGCGCCAGAAAAATCTCGATGAGACCTTGGCCGCGTTTCCGTATGTCAACGGTGAACTTTTCAAGGAGCGGCTGGGCTTTGCTGATTTTAACCGCGCCATGCACGATGCCTTGCTGGCCTGCACGACCTTCGATTGGTCGCGTATTTCTCCAGCCATTTTCGGATCGCTCTTCCAAGGTGTGATGGATCCCAAAGAGCGTCGTCAGACCGGTGGGCACTATACCTCCGAACGCGACATCCTCAAGGTCATCAATGCCCTCTTTATGGACGATCTGCGGACCGAGTTCGAGAAGGCCCGGCGCAGCAAGGCCATGCTCAAGCAGATGCATGAGAAGATCGGCAATCTGCGTTTCTTCGACCCAGCTTGCGGGTGCGGTAACTTTCTGGTCATCACCTATCGCGAACTGCGACTCTTGGAGATCGAACTTCTTAAGGAACTCCTTGGCAAGAACGCCCATTTGGAGCTCGACATTCAAGTTCTTTCCCTCATCGATGTGGATGCCTTCACCGGCATTGAAATTCAAGAGTGGCCGGCCCGAATTGCGGAAGTTGCGATGTGGCTCATGGAACACCAGATGAATTTGCGCCTCTCCGAGACCTTCGGACAATATTTTGTGCGACTACCGCTTAAGAAGTCCGCCAACATTGTCCTCGGTAACGCCCTGCGGCTCGACTGGAAAAAGATTCTGCCTCCCGACCAGTGTTCTTATGTACTCGGCAATCCGCCGTTTGTGGGTAAAAAGGCGAGAGATAAAGAACAAGTCTTAGACATGGATGAGGTTTTCGGAGAACTGAAAAGCGCGGGGAATCTTGATTATGTCACCTGCTGGTATCAGAAGGCGGCTGACTATATTCAAGGCACTGGGATCTGCGTCAGTTTTGTTTCCACGAATTCAATCGCGCAAGGTGAACAGCCGGGCATATTATGGCCATATCTTTTCCAGGCTTACAAACTAAAGATTCATTTCGCCTATCGTACCTTCGCATGGGAAAGCGAAGCGCGAGGTAAAGCGCACGTGCATGTGGTCATCGTTGGGTTTGCCGCATTTGATATCCCGGTGAAACATATCTACGAGACCGAAAGAACAGAGATTGTTGTCAGCGAAGTCAGGAACATCAGCCCCTATCTGGTAGAGGATGCCGACAGGGTATTGTCCAATAGAGCCGAACCGATTTCACCTGTTCCTGAAATGATGTTTGGCAACATGCCCAATGATGACGGCAACTTCTTGCTGACCGACTCAGAAAAAAATGAACTGATTGAAGATTGCCCTGGGGCGAAATCGTTTATACGTCCCTTTATCAGTGCTAAAGAATTCTTACACGGAGAAAACAGATGGTGCATCTGGCTGAAGGACATATCCCCCGAAAAATTCAGTGGATTGCCTCCGATCATGGAGCGAATTACTGCCGTCAGGGACTATCGCGCCAAGAGTTCGAGGGAAGCCACTGCGAAACTCTCACTCTTCCCATCTTTGTTTGGTGAAATACGTCAGCCGAAAACCGATTACATTTTAATACCGCGGCATAGTTCCGAGACACGCAGGTTCATTCCGATGAGTTATTGTAAAGCAAAGCAAATCGTGGGGGATAGTTGTCTCTTCATACCTAATGCTACACTTTTCCATTTTGGTATAGTAACCTCCACCATGCACATGGCATGGATGAGGCAGATCTGTGGCCGTATTAAATCAGATTATCGCTATTCGGCTGGGTTAGTCTATAACAACTTTCCATGGCCTCGATTCAGAAGTGACAACTACGCTAAGGGGTCATTAGACTGGCCGTTGTCCGTCCGGGAAACATCTTTAGACTTCCTGATGACGCAGTACGATGATGGCGCTAAACCGTCCTCGACATCCAAGCGGTCAAAAGAACTTATACCTGCCCTCACGGCTGACGATAAGAAAAAAGCTGCGGTGGAAAAAAAAGCGCAGGCTGTGCTTGATGCGCGTACGCAACATCCGCTGGCCACCCTTGCCGATCTCTACGATTCGTTGACTATGCCCGCTGATCTGGTCAAGGCTCATGCTGAACTTGATCGTGCAGTTGACCACTGTTATCGTTCTGCACCCTTCACCTCCGACCGCCAACGCATCGAATTTCTCTTTGCCCTCTACGAACAATACACTTCACCGCTGTTGCCTGCGGACACGAAGAGGCGGTAGAGGGAGTAAAAAACGTAATTGTGCAAGTTTCACTTTAGCACTTCTCCCTCTTTACTGCTTTACCTCATTACCACTTTACTTCGATATTCTATTTTCCCTTTTCACTTGTAGCTTGTAGCTTTTAACTTTCCTCTTGTAGTACATTTGACCGACATGACAAACTCACGCCGTTCGGTTAAAATAATAAAAATTAAATAGGGGGATACGAATGGAAGTCAGAATAATGAGGGATGCGCATCGGCAATTTGTCGCCAATCCTGGGCGTATAGGCGTCCTCGCCTGTACAACAAAGCTAAGAGAATTGGCTGGCGGATTTTTTTGCCGCCAGAGAACAGGCGAGGACGCCTATTCGCCTAGCCTAGCTACCCCAATCAGCGGGTCAATAATTCGCAAGTATGCCCTCTTATCGGCAGTGTTGGCGACAGTCCTTGTCAGCTTTTCGTATGCAGGTGATCCCATCGAGATCGGCACAGGCCGAGTGGTCTTAAAATTTGCCTCTGACGGCAGACCAAAATCCTTCAAGGCTAACAACAAGGAACTCCTCAACGAGCAGGACCCCGGACCCGGCTTTGAAATCAAGGGCTTTGCGTTTAACTATGGCCGTCTCACCTCCTTCGCCTTCAAAGACCTGCGCTGGGACGGGAAGCAATTGGTGGCCTCTCTTAAAGACGATGTCCGTATTTCATTCGATGTTAAAGCAACCGACCGTTACATCACGTTTAAGATCAGCCGCGTGGAAGGCCTGCCAAAAAAGAATCTGCTCTGGCTCGCGTTCAAGATGAATCTGGATTATAAGGCCAAGACGCTGCCTCTGGATTACATGACGCACGCAGCGCATTGGGGCTGCGACATCAGTTGGCCGTGGCTCTGGGAGCGCTCAGCCAATACGCCCTTGGGAGGCTTTGCCATCTATGTGCCGTCCGATGACGCCGACGCGGATGAGACGCTCCTCCATATCTGGGCCAACGAGGGATTGCCGCATCCCAAGATCAAAGGCGAGTGGACTGTCGAAGTAGCCAGGACCTGGCTCGCGGATTGGCAGCGGCAGTTTGCAGATCAGAGCCAGATGTTGATTACCGCCACCAATAATGCAGAGCTCTATACGCTTGCAGACTTTGCCGCGAAGCTGGATATCAAGCGCATCTACATGCATACCGACACTTGGCGCGGCGAATACTGGCCCGTCAAATACAGTTTCCTTCATCTGAATCCAAACACCTTCCCCAAGGGAGAAGAGGACTTCCAGAAGTTTGCAAGCTATGCGCGAAGCAAGGGCATCGGCCTGACAATCCATACCGTGAGTTGCGCCATTGCCAATGAAGACCCTGACTATGTGGTCGGCAAGATTGATCCGCGTCTCGCGAAGTGGGTTGACGGAACATTGGTTCAGTCTGTTTCCGCGACAGACAAGACGATTCTTTTTAAACCAGCACCAGGCGGAGAGATGCCCACGAGCATTGACCGTCCGGTCACGGGGCCTGCCAATGTCGATCCCTGGAACAACATCCGTGTGATCCGCGTGGGCGATGAATTTGTTGAAGTGGGCAAGTTTACGGACACCGACAAAGAGGTATGGTCGCTGACAGAGTGTCGGCGTGGCGCGATCAAAAGCGCGGCCGTTTCTCATGAAGCGAACACGCCGATGACAGGCCTGATCCGTCCCTACGGCCAGTGCTTCACTGCGGACAACGACAGTACGCTCGTGGAAGAGCTTGGCCGCCGCATCGCGGAGTTCAACAACCGGAACAACATCATCCATTGCGAACAA
This sequence comes from bacterium, assembly GCA_037133395.1. GTDB lineage: Bacteria > Verrucomicrobiota > Kiritimatiellia > RFP12 > UBA1067 > CAIZQW01. The sequence goes on from JBAXOG010000009.1 coordinate 35,590, forward strand.
GACGCTGGGGAGATTCATACGGTCAACCATCAATGGGGCTATGCCAAATTCACAGAGTCTGTCTACACCAATCTGGACCATGCTGTCACCAGTAACAACTCCGGCGGTTCCCACATGCCCTGTCAGCTCGAGTATCGCTTCAACAGTTCAAAAGCCGCTATCGCTGCAAGACATCAACCGCAAGTGCCGCTGACGGTCGCGCGCAACGGCCGTCCCTCCACCGGTCCGTATGAGATGTTTTCCGCTGTGGCCAAGCCCATTGCCTCGGGTGTGCGCAGCATTGGCATCTACAAACCTGAACCGATGTTCGGCGTATCAACAGCCATTTTACAAAACCACGGCTTGTCCGCGACTGCCGCAGAGACTGTCCTTGCCTGGAAAAAGGTGGCACCACTTCTTACGGCACAACAACGCAAAACCATTCTTGGCTCTAGCAACGAGGTCATCTATCGTGCGGCAAAGACAACGACTGGCTATACGGTTGTTCCGCTTCGAATGCTGTACCGCCCCGGCATTGATATCGGCTGGAAAACCGGCTCCGAGTACGGCCCTATCGTTCCCAGACAGTATTTCAAAGCCGGCGAAAAATTCGCCGTGGAAAATCCATATTCTGAGCAAGAGCCTGAGCTACTCATGCGTGTCATGAACGGATTTAACGGACAGACACTGGTCAGCGGCAAAACGTCCGAGACAAACTCCGCCGACAAAGCGATTGTCGAGGCTTATAATGTCGGTGCAGGACTCAAGCCTGTTGTTGCAGCGCAGACCCAAGACGCTGCTACCCTGAAGACGTTGCTTCAACCGAAGGCCGACAAGATTCGCAATGTCGGCGACCATCAATTCATTGCGGACGGCGAGGCGCTGAAGATTCGCTTTGAGAACAAGCGCAATGAAGCGATCCGGAACGAAGAGAAGCTTCCTTACTTCGATTGTTCCTCCAACATGGAGAAGGCGCGAGGCCTCGCGCTCACGGTCACCGGTGACGGCAGTGGAGCGGTGCTGGTGATGCAAGCGCATTCACACGGAGCGCGGGATTACATCGTGGTGCTGGACTTCAAGGGGCCGCGCGAGTTCGTCATCCCCTGTGGCGAAGTATCGTGGAGCGATGCACGCTGGGGCTGGCGCTTCGAGACCAAAGGAGCAAAATACGGAAACCTGCATCGTATGTCCATTGGACTTGGGAAAGTGCCGGCTAAAACCACGGTTGATATCTCCGTCGCAAACCTCCGCGTGTTGCCGGAAATTCCGACCGCATTGATCAATCCCGTCATCACCCTTGGCGCCGGCACGATGCAGATCACTGGCACCATTCCCAGCGAATCGTATATCTGGTATACCGGCGGCGAGACCCTCGGCGTCTATGATTTGAACTGGAAGAAGATCGCTGATATGCCGGTTGTTAAAAATAATTTCACAGCCCCTAAAGGAAAATTGGAGATCCGCGTTGAAAGCAAAGGCCCTGAGCCTGCGCCTTGGCTCGAATCCCAATTCTTCGTCAAAGACACGCCAATGGTGGTGGGGGAATGCAAGGAATAACAGGAATTTTGAAACTGAAAACTCGAAACTTGGCACTGCATGTCCCACGTCCCGAGTCCCAAGTCCTCGGAAATTTATGAAAAACAAAAAAACAACGATGATGATGGTGGCCATGCTGAGCGTGGCCGTGACAGCGCAGACCCCGCCGGTTATGGTGGACACCACCATGAAGGCCATGCAGGTGGTAGAATGGAAACAACGCGCGCCGGGTGTTTGGAGCGCGCTTATCGGCAAGGCCGAGATTAGTCCGATGGATTTTGCAGGTTCGCCCAAATTGGAAGCCCTCAAGGAGCTGGGCGACCCAACGTTACCTGCGTTGATGGCGGAGGCGCGTGGGCAAGTGCAAGGCGTTTATGCGAGCATACGGATGCCGATCAACGATGCGGAGCACCTTTATGGCTTGGGGATGCGTGCCGACGGAGATGTCAATCTGCGAAAGAAGGACTTTCGCTTGCGGGTCACGCCTTCTTCCCATGCGCCAACGCCTCTCTATATTTCCAGCGCTGGTTACGGCGTGCTCATTAATGCTGCCCGCGTTGTGCATATCCAGATGGGCGTCGGCAACCGAAAGGACAGTCCGAACCATCCGAAAGAAATTGACCGCATCACAGACCGAAACTGGTCAGCGTGTCCGCAGTCCGACGCTGTCGAGGCGAGTGCAGCCGGCACGGGCATGGAGGTCATGGTTTTCGCGGGCAAGACTCCGCTGGAGGTGATGCAGCGCTACAACCTCTTCTGCGGCGGCGGATGCCTTCCCCCGCGTTGGGGCCTTGGCTTCTGGCATCGTATTCTCACCACGGCGACCAGCGACGAAGTCGTGCAGGAGGTGAACGAATTTGCCAAACGCGACATTCCGCTTGATGTGATCGGACTGGAACCGGGTTGGCAGAGCGCGGCCTATCCCTGCACCTACGAATGGTCCCCGGTGCGTTATCCTGATCCCGCTGGTTTTATGAAGAGCATGACGGCCAAAGGCATCTCTATTAATCTCTGGGAGAATCTGTTTGTCTCCAAGAAGGCGCCGATTTATGCGCAACTTGCGCCCTACACCGGATCGCATACCTACTGGTTGGGAGAGGTTCCCGATTACACGTTCAAAGCGGCGCGCGACATCTTTTTGGATCAGCATAAGCGTAGCCAACTTGCAATTGGCGTGAGCGGATACAAGATCGACGAGGTGGATGAACTCTCCGCCGAACATATGCTCTTTCCCTCCGGCATCTGCGGCGAGCAGATGCGCCAGATTCATGGTCTCATCATGCAGAAGGCTTACATGGAGACCTTCCGCCAGCTTAACCGTCGTACCTGCGGACTGGTGCGTGGCTCAAATGCTGGCGGCAGCCCGTATCCCTTTGCGCTCTACAGTGACACCTACGAACATCGCGGCTTCATTCAGGCACTGGCCAACAGCAGTCTGGCTGGCGTACTCTGGTGCTCCGAAGTGCGCGACGGCAGGAGCGACGAGGACTGGGTACGGCGTTTTCAGACAGGCCTCTTTTCGCCGATCATGCAACTTAATGCTTGGTCTTCGGGACTGAAGCCCTGGAGCAGGCCAGGTGCAACCGATCAGGTACGTGAACTCTTGAAGATGCGCGTGCGGTTGGTTCCCTATCTCTACACTGCCATGGCCGACTACCAACGGTACGGAATTCCACCGCTTCGTCACATGCTCCTCGAAGAGGCCTCTGTTGAGGTCTCTGACCAATACATGTTCGGCTCGAATATTCTCGTAGCCCCAATGATAGCAGGTGAAAAATCACGCAAGGTTATTTTGCCCAAGGGAAAGTGGTTTGATTTTCACACGGGCAAACTTGTGGGTGAAGCGAGTACGATTACAGTATCGGCGACGCTCGACAAGATACCATTGTTTGTGAGGGATGGCGGCATCATTCCCTTGATGGCAGCTACTAACAACATCCGTCTTGCCACAGGTTCCACGCCGTTGGAAGTGCGTCACTACGGCACCAAGGAAGGTAACTACCAGCTCTACGATGATGATGGCGAAACCTTTGATTATGAGAAGGGTATTTCATCACGTCAAGAATTGCGTGTCGTCCGTGACAACGGAAAACTCAAAGGTGAAACGCTCGACTCAAAGGGTCCCTGGAAATCACGCTTCACAACCTTCACCTGGCGCTTCATGACTGAGTAGGTGCCCCTCCCGGATCCGATATTCCGTCTTTCTCCCTCATTCCAATATTTCATTGAAATTTCAGGTAATTAGGATATTGAGGCGTTTGGAATTTTTTGTATGCTTGACAAAAATGTCAGTTTTTGCTACAAATTTGTCTTTCTTTTGACTGTCCCAGGCCTATTGTAACGGGCGTGTGTCAGTATCTATTGAAATTCAAGTCTGTTTTAAAGGCGTTTGAGTAACCGACTGAGAGGACTTATTATTATGCATACATGGAAGAGAATCAGGCCGACATTATTTATTGTTTTAACCGTCTTCGGACTGACGGGGCTTGTGCAGGCTGCGGAGGTCAGTGCGCCCAATGAGCTGGCGCAGTCCTCCAATACGCTTTTTATCTTGATTGGCGCGATCATGATTCTGGCTATGCACGGAGGATTCGCTTTTTTGGAAGTGGGTTCAGTCCGCCGGAAGAATCAGGTTAATGCGCTCAATAAAATTATCTGTGAATGGGGCTTCTCAACCCTGATCTATTTTTTCATCGGTTACCCGATTGCTCGCGGCATTTCCTTTCTTGTCCCGGTTCAGTCTATGGCGGCCAGTCATGGATTTGCATATGTGAAGTTTTTTTTGCTACTCGGATTTGCAGCCTGCATTCCGGCGATTATCTCAGGCGGTGTGGCTGAGCGGTCGAAGTTCTGGACTAACTCTGTGGCGGGCGCAATCTTTGTTGGCTTAGTTTATCCGTTGATCGAAGGCTCACTCTGGGGTCGCTTCTCGGGTATGCTTGCAAGTCCGGATGGATGGCTCGCAACGACCTTGGGTGCACCTTTCCATGATTTTGCTGGTTCTGTAGTTGTTCATGCGACGGGGGGCTGGCTGGCGTTGCCCGCCATCATCCTTCTCGGCGCGCGTCTCAAACGGTATGACACCACATTGATCAAGGTCAGCTCTATTCCCTTCCTTGCGCTGGGGAGCTGGATCCTGATTGTCGGCTGGTTCGGATTTAATGTCATGAGCGCGGGATCGCTCGAAGCGGTCTCCGGTCTGGTGGCAATCAACTCCCTCATGGCCATGGTCGGCGGCACGATGGCGGCCCTGATGATTTCGAAGAATGATGCTGGATTTGTGCATAACGGCGCGTTAGCTGGCCTCGTGGCTGTTTGCGCGGGCTCCGATCTTTATCATCCGGTAAGCGCGGCCGTGGTTGGCGCGATTGCCGGAGCCATTTTCGTTCTTCTCTTTGAAGCGGAAACCAGCAAGTGGAGAGTGGATGACGTGCTCGGCGTCTGGCCGTTGCATGGCGTCTGCGGTGCCTTTGGGGGCATTGCCGCCGGAATTTTTGGACAATCCTCGCTGGGCGGAATGGGCGGCGTCTCATTCTTCTCACAATTGATTGTCACCTTGATTGTCGTGGTATTCTGTCTACTCGCCAGCACCATCGTATACGGTCTCCTAAAGATCACGGTCGGCATCCGTCTCAACCCGCACGAAGAGTTGAGGGGTTCCGACTTATCTATTCATAAAATTGAAGCCTGTCCTGAAGAATCTATGTAACCGTTTAACCTGTTAAAGGAACGTTCACTATGAAAATGATTATTGCCATTATTCAGCCTGAAAAACTCGACGATGTGAAAGAGGCGCTCTTCCATGCGGAAGTTTTCAAGATGACGGTCAGCCGTGTTAAAGGCTGCGGACAGCAGGGCGGCTACACCGAGCACTATCGCGGACAGATCCGTTCCGTCACGCTACTCGAAAAGGTGAAGTTGGAAATTGCGGTGAATGATAATTTCGTCAAGCCCACCATCAACGCCATCATCAAAGCCGCTAAAACCGGAAAGATTGGTGATGGAAAAATATTCGTGATGCCCCTGGAAGAGTGCATCCGCATCCGCACGAATGAAGAGGGCTCCGACGCCATCGGCTAATATGCAGATGTTTTATTTGCTGACGTACCGTGGTAACGAATCAAGGACGTATGGCGGGATCTATGAGACAACTGCTCTCTTATTTGATCCCAAATTTCTCAATCATCCAGGCGTAGGCCTTGGGATGGAAGTCGTCACCCCGGATGCCGTGCGTGGTCTCAGGATAAATGACAAAACGCTTTTCACCCTTCAGCAGGTTGTAGGGCGCAAAGTTGGTGCGCGGCGGACAGATGTGATCTTGTAGGCCCACGCCCATGTAGACAGGACAGGTAATCCAGTCAGCGAAGTTCTTCACGTCGTAGTAGGTCAGCATTGCATACATTGTCGCTTGCGTGACGCCCTTGTCGTTCTTTGCCAAATAGCTCCGGTAGATGCCGCCGGGCCACGGAGTGAGAGCGATAAAATTCGGTATGTCGCAGAAGCCTGGAATCGTGGGCATGCAGAACTTGACGCGCGTATCCAACGCGGCACAGATGTAGGAGAGCGCGCCGCCTTGACTGCCACCTTCAACCGCCAAGCGGCTCTGGTCTACTTCAGGACGCGAACAGACAAAATCAATCGCCCTCACCGTGTCCAGATATGCGCCTCGGAAATAGTAATCATCGCGGCTGTCGAGACGGTAGGCCATCCATTCGCCATAGATGTTCTGCGACTTCATCACGCCCTGACCGCGCGTGGAGGCGACATACCGGATCACGGGCTGATTGTCGCGATTCGGAATCGACGGCCCTGAACTGTAGCCTAGAAAACGGACGACTGTGGGATACTTGCCCGGCTTCTTGGGCACCAGGTAATGTCCGCCCACCACGACATCCCCGAATGAATGCATGCGCACTTCATAGAGATCCTGTGCCTCTGTGCAGAGATTCGTGAGCAACACCAGCGAATAACGCGGTTCCACCTTGGACAGCTCGGCGAGGTTGTTTTTCCAGAATGTGGCGAAGTCGGGCTTGGCTGATGACGGACAGACGATTTTTTCCGGCTCATAACCAAGGTTAAACGCGGTCGCCGCCCCGCTCTTTCCGCCAGATTCAAGGTGCGCACTGACGCGGTAGAAACCCGGCTCGTTGACCTTGTGACTGAACGACTGTTTGATTGTGCCTGCCTCAGGAAGCGACACCGACGTTTTAAGCACTGTGATGGGTGCGCCAGCATCGGTCGTGATTTCCGTAACCAGCACAGCGTCCATTTTTTGCTGGCTGGCGTTGCTCATCTCAAGGGTGGCTGAAAGATCGTCAGCACCATAAAAGACCCCTTTTTCTTGCGCGAGATGGATCGCAATCCGTACGGGGATGTTGGTGTTGGCTGCAGGGGTTTGCGCACACGCGATGGCAACGGCAAGCAGCGCGGTAGTCAATGCGGTAAAGTATCGTTTATTCATTTTAATGCTCCTGTTGTTGTTCTCTGTGGCTAAGTAAGGAAGAGATCGTTCCCCGCAACTTGGGTCATATGGTATAGCTTCACGGGACGACTGTCAAGAGAGAGGGCGGGCAGGGGAACAGTAGGTAGTGGGCAGCGGGCAGTAGCAGTAGCCAGTGGCAGTAGGCAGTAAACAAAAACGGAGGAAATATGTATTTTTGTTAGCACTTCGAATCTGAATTCGGTATGATCGCTCCAATTGCGTTTAGCATGGTACGTACATTATTGATGATAACCTAAAGGAACACAAAATGGCGCGGAGAAAAAGGACAGTGATTGATATTATACTGGCAGCGCCATGGTGGATTTCATTCTTGATTGGCGTGGCCTGTTTAATGGTTATTTTAGCCAAGATTAAACCGCCCTTGGTGCTTATCGCGCTGATGCTTCCGGGCCTCTTCTTCCTCATCTCGTTTTTCTCTTTTGTCACTCATTTATTCAAACGGCTATTCAACAAAAAAACAGGTGCGGAAAAGACGACACGGCAATTTTAATATGTATTGAGCTTTTTTTGACATTTTTATATACTAAACACTTTAAATTTAAAGCCAAAGGAGTAATTATGAGTAAAATTGTTCAAAGAATCGGATTAAGTGCAACGGTCATGATGGTCTTTTTTTTAGGGTGTAGCCCTAGCACGGAGAATGAATTGGCTCGTGAAGCCAAGTTACGCATGGCGTGCGAAGCGCAATTATCAATGGCCGTTTCCGCAAAAGACCTTGTGGCTTTGGACGATGCGATTACTACAACTCATTCGAAATTAAAACCGGAAGTCGCTGTGCGGATGGTCCAGCAAACCATTGATCGCATGATTGATAAAGGCGATTATGATACCGTCGAAAAGGCGATGGCCACTATCACGTCAAAGAAGAAGCTGTCGGCCTTTCAGGCGATGGCCACGACCTCTGTTCTCAAGAATCGCATCGCAGCCAAACGATGGGATGCTCTTCCCAATGCCATTCTGGCCTGCGTCATCCGGTTGCCGGAAGAGGTCTGCGTGCCCGTATTACGTCAAAGTTTCGACGTGTTGAAGAAAAATAAGCAGCTGGACATTCTTGAAAAAACAAGCCAGCAGATTTATCGCATAGCAGTGAACAAGCCTCAGGTCATGCGCGTTGCGACAATGACTTGGGTTGATATGGGCATTGCAAAGGACAGAAAACTTCTGCCTGTTCGACTTGAAGCGTTGTTGAAGGAAAAAATCTCACCGGAACACGTCGGCAACATATACGATAATCAGTTCTATAACATGATTGATTCTCGAGACCTCGTGAAGCAATTATGTGCCGTCGGCGCACAGATTCTCGTGGTCTGCAAAGATGAGAATACCATTCAATCGGTCAGTCTGAAAATGCTGGACGGTGCTTTTATCACTGAGAACTATGACTTAGCGGTCGAGATGCTGGAAAAGGGCATCCCTGGTAAGGATGCAGAATGGCACATCACAACGCTTCCAAAAGTCAAAGCACATCGCGCCTTGGCGAAAAACAAACCGCTCGAAGCCATTGCAAACTTTCGCCAGTTCATGACGGAATGGAAGAACGCCAAACAGACAGAAGAGTATGATCCGTCAACGGGACTGGCCTACAGCCGTGAATGGATTCTGGGGCGTAACGCGGTGCGCATCGCCAAAATTTATGCCTCTATCCCGGATACTGAAAAGCAAAAGAAGACACTGGCTGAGGCGAAAGACTATTTCGCTGTGGCGATGACCAAAGTGGATAAGAATTCCGAAGAGAGCAAGGTCTTGACTAAAGAAATCAAGGACGCCGGTCTCTAATTTGATTTATTTCAAGGGATCGTATTGCATGGCGGCAGAGCGGCGGCACGTCCAGAATTCTTTGAAGTTGCTCTGGAATACCGACATATCCATGCTGGCTAAGACCTTGGCCATGGCCTCGGAATAGTTCTTCGCTTCTACGAGTGTTCCTGCCAGATCAGTCAACACGGACTTGAATTCTGTATTGCGCTCAACAGGCGCCCCCTTTTGAAGGTAGTAGACAATCCCCCAAGCGAGTGCATATTTCATTTCGCGCTGTGCGTCCGTCCCTGCATAAAAATCGGTATAGCTGGCCTTCATGAAATCAGGCAGGGAAGCTGTCACCGTTTCCATGTTTTCCAAGAGCAAGCGCACATATTTTTCATCCTCCTCAAAGATGAGCTTGCCCTTGGATGTCACACTCGTATTTTCAAAGAAGCAGGCATGCCCTTCATTCATCCACGGCGGGGCACTCATCAGGCAAAACGCATACGAGAGATACTGATGAACGGCCTCATGGCGCAACGTCTTCGAGAGTGCCGCTGTGCTGGGGACTTCCCGCAGGACCAATTCGCGCCGCGCAGGCATCCAGATGCCGCCTGTCCAAGCGTATGCCTTGCCCACATAACGAATGTATTCCTCTGGATTCTGAAAGATTCGAATAATCGCCACATCGGGTTCGCGGGTCAGGGGTGGCACTAATTTCATGAAAGCCTGTTTGAGAATCGGTAGTGTCTTGCGCAAATCCGTGACCACAGGCTTCCCAGTTTCGCTACTGACATCGGAAAGGATGACAAACCCATCAGTCTCATAAATCCACCATGTATCATAATTTTCGACGCTCTTTCGCGCTTCGAGTCGGACGGGATGGTTGGGACAGTCAAACGACACAACACTCTTCTTGGAGAGCTCCAATTCTTCGACAACAACGCCTTCCTCTTTCGATGAACGGACGGGAATTTCAATTTTGCCAAGGAAATGCTCCTCAACCTGTTCTTTCAGTTTGGCGAAATCACGTGCACTGGGCGATTCTAAAATGACACAGAACCAGTCGGGATTTGTGGAGCCCTCTAGTTGGCTCGGTTGAAATGCATAGATCAATACATTCGTTTTTTCACACGGATAATAATAAAGGTTGTTCAGCGCAACACCATCTTGCAAAATTCCTTTTGCGTTGTAAACCGTATAGCCCGAAAAAGCTTCGACCCAACCCTTCATCTGTTCTTCCGTGCTCGAACAGGGTGAGATCTCAGAAGAGAGCATCAGTGTATCAAACGTTGAACGAGAGACTGCGGCTTCGTTCGCTGTTGGCAGATCGTGCGACATGCGTCCAAGAATCAGCCGATTGCCGGAAAGATCAAACCAGCGCGCGCAACAGACACGACGATACCAAAGATCATACGGCGAAAAAAGATCCACGCGCGTCAGCATATCAGCTTCAAGGCGGATATAGGACGTCGCCTCCGGCGGCGGAACAGGATCGGCCTTTGCGTAACGCAAAACAGGGAACTTCAATCCGATATTCGGATAATTTTTTGACGACCCAAAATCAATAGCGCTCACAAGCAACGGCAACACGGCCAAAAGACCATGGACGAGTTTGAGGGTTTCGGATCGATAATATATCCATCTCATAGTCAATAAGTATGCCACACCTGAGGAGTCGTTCGCAATTTTATTTCAGCAACATTGCGGGAGGAAAGGATAGACATCGGTCCTCTGTATCCTGTATGGTATACAAAAAAAGGACGCATCATGTACACAGCTCTTCCTCCCATTATTCTTGGTTCGGTATCGCCACGGCGAAAAAAAATTCTGGAATCCCTTGGCGTTTCCTTTTCCGTGTGGGTGCCGGACACCTCTGAAATTCATGATTCAGAAGATCCCGTGCACACGGTTGTTTTCAATGCGCGCACAAAATATGGCGCCTGTCGCGCTCAACATCCAGAGGCCGCCCTGATTACGGCGGATACGCTTGTGTGGTTTGAAGGAGTTTTGATTGGCAAGCCCAAGGATTTGGAAGAGGCCGCCGATTTTTTAAGATCCTTTTCTGGGCGGACCCAGATTGTCTACACGGCCGTTGCACTGGGGCGTCCAGGTGAAACGGAAGCGGACATCCGCGTGGAAGCATCCTCCGTGACCTTCAAGCATCTTTCCGAGGGAACCATTCGCGACTACCTTGCGCGGACACAGCCACTCGACCGCGCAGGCGCTTATGACATTGATGAAAATGGCGATCTGCTGATTGCTCGATACTGCGGTTCTTACACGAATATCATGGGCTTGCCAGAAGCGCCGGTCCGCGATTGGCTCGCAACATTCCGTTAAAATCCCGGCAGACGGCAATCCACGTCCTGGACAGGACGAAACGTATGCCGATGTTCAAGGCATGAGCCATATTTATGAAGTGCTGCCACGTGTTCACTCACGCCATACCCCTTGTGGGCGGCAAAGCCATAGTTCGGATACTGTTCATGCAGGGCACACATCATATAATCCCTTGAAACCTTTGCAATAACGCTAGCAGCCGCAATGAGAAAGCTGTTCGCATCGCCCTTGACAATCGCGGTGGAAGGGCAGGGGAGCCCTTTAACCGGCAAGCCATCCACGAGAATATGTTCCGCGCGCACGGCCAATGCTTCGACCGCCCGGCGCATGGCCATATGCGTCGCGACTAAAATATTATGAATATCGATTTCCGCAGCCGAGGCTTGTCCGATCGCCCATACGATATCAGGGGCCTGTGTTAAAAGCTTAAAATAATGTTCACGTTGAGCTGGTGACAACTGTTTGGAGTCATTCAGTCCAGCAAGCTCGCCTGCATAGTATTCTTCAGCCCGAACCATCGACATATAGACTGCGCCCGCGACAACAGGTCCGGCCAGGCAGCCGCGACCGGCTTCGTCAACCCCGACAAGGATAACGCCTGGGGTGAGAGACCATTTTGTCCGTTCGTAAAATAACATCCTGTATGACTTATTGAAGATTAAAAAAAACGAGTCGTTCCTATTAGGAGCGACTCGATATTTCCAAACGTTCGATTGAACGAAAACGTTCTACCAGCGGGTCTCGCGACGCTCGCGACGATCGCCGCCGCCGCCACCGCCCATGCCGCCACGACCACCGCCGCCGCCGCCGCTGCTGCGACCGCCGCCGTAACCGCCGCCGCCGCCACCGCCACCGCCGCCACTGCGACGCTCTTCGCGAGGCTTAGGCTGGGATTCGTTCACGCGGAGTGCGCGACCATCCACATCCTTGCCATTCAGTGCATCGATTGCGGCCTGCGCCTGAGCGCGATCCGGCATCTCGACAAAACCAAAACCCTTGGAACGACCGGTCATCCGATCGGTAACAACACGAGCGGATGTAACTTCTCCATACGCTCCAAATGCGGTCTTCAGGGAATCATCATTCGTAGAATAGGCAAGATTGCCCACATAGATATCCATTGTTCTATCCTTCTGTACTTGAAACATGCCATGTTATTCTGTACCAGGCAGAACCAGACCCCATGGCTAATCCAGTTATGTAGGCAACCAGCCTATGCTACCTTGTGCGCCAGCACAACAAGCAGCCCCTTAAAATGCTCCGTCTGCTTTGTCTCTTTTACTCTAGACATCCAGCACAATAAATCCCGCGCTTGGTTTATGCAGATCCTCTTACGAAATAGTTATACCCCGTAATGTGTAAACAAGATACCCTTTTTTCCCCTCGGTTGTCAATTGCGTTTTTAACTATTTTTCTTATTTCTCTTTTTAAGTCTTGAATCCTGAATCAAATAGGAGCAAAATAAATTCCGTTTTTCGCATCAATACATAGGGTGTTATCCCTTCTCATTTACTCATTCAGTACAATTCAAAAGACAACACGAAAGTTTAACTATGCCTTACAAGAAATACGACAAGATTCTCGTTCTCAACTCGGGAAGTTCCTCGCTCAAATTCATGCTTTTTGACATGTCGGAGGAAAAGATGTTGGCCAAAGGACTCGTTGAGCGCATTGGAACCGATAACGCCAACTTGATCTATCAGCGTGATGGCGAAAAGAGGACGGAACAAGGTATCGCCGCTGAAAACCACGGCAAGGCTCTCGCCATGGCGTGCAAGATGCTCGTCAGCTCAGACCGTGGCGTGATGAAGTCGCTCAATGAAGTCAAGGCTGTCGGACATCGTGCCGTCCATGGTGCAGAATACTTCACCGAGCCCGTGATCGTAACAGAAGACGTGAAAGCCACGATCAAGAAATGTTTTGACCTCGCTCCTTTGCACAATCCTGCAAACCTCGACGGCATTGTCGCGTGCGAAACAGTCTTTCCTCAGATTCCGAATGTCGCCGTCTTCGACACCGCCTTCCATCAGGCCATGCCGAAGCATGCGTATATGTATGCCATTCCTCAGAAATTTTATGAAGAATATGGCATTCGTAAATATGGCTTTCATGGCACCTCACATAAATTCGTCATGCAGGCGGCCTCCGATTATCTGAAGCGCCCGGTTTCTGAATTGAAATTGATCACGTGCCACATGGGGAATGGCGCATCCATCGCCGCGATTAAGGGTGGCAAGGTACTGGATACCAGCATGGGTTTGACGCCGCTCCCCGGTATGATTATGGGTACCCGCTGCGGCGATATCGACCCTGCCATTATCTTTTATCTCGCGCGTAAAGGAATGACGATCGATGAGATCGATAGTGTCCTCAACAAAAAGAGCGGACTCTATGGAATCAATGGTATCCATAGCGGCGACATGCGGGATACCGTCAACGCGGCAGCGCAAGGCAAGTCTGCCGCAGCAAACGCCATTGAAATGTTTGGCCATCGTGCGGCTCTCTACATCGGTGGATATTACACACTTCTCGGTGGCGCAGATGCCATCATCTTTACCGGAGGTATCGGCGAAAATAGCCATCCCGCTCGCCGAGCAATTATCTCTCGCCTAGAAGCCATCGGTTGTAAGCTCGACGAGGCTAAGAATATGGAGGTCTTCGGAACGCTCGACCTGGTCAGCACACCCGATTCGAAGACCCCCGCGATTGTCATCCCGACCAATGAGGAACTGATGATTGCCCGTGAGACCTTTCAGATTCTCTCTGATTCCATGAAGAAATCCATATAAGGAAAAATAATGAGCATTCTCGATAGCATGATTCCGCGTGCGCAAGCGGCCAACAAAACCATTGTCCTCCCGGAAGGGATGGATTCTCGCGTTATTCTCGCAGCGGTCAAGGCCGCACAAACCAAACTCTGCAAACCAATCGTCCTCGGCACAGCCGAAGAGATCGCAGCCGCCGAAGCCCAGGCGGGCGTCACACTCGCCTCGGTTGGCTTGACTGCGGTTGACTATACCACCTCCGACCTGTTGCCTAAACTCGCAAGCGCATTCTATGAGAAGCGCAAAGCCAAGGGCATGACCGAGGAAGAGGCGCTGAAGACCGTCAAGTCGAACCGTCTCTATTTCGGCAATATGATGGTTGCGCTTGACCTCGCGCAAGGCATGGTCGCTGGCTCTATCGCTTCCACAGGCGATATGTTACGCAGCGCATTTCAATGCGTGGGCACAGCCAAAGGCATCAAGCTAGCCTCCTCGACCTTCATTATGGATCTCAAGTCGCCGACGCTCTCTGGCGACTCCACACTGCTCTTCGCGGACTGCGCCGTGAACCCCAATCCCACAGCGGAGGAGCTGGTCGATATCGCGCATGCCACAGCACAGACCTATCGCAAACTGCTCAACAAGCAACCCCGCGTCGCCTTCCTGAGCTTTTCTTCCAAAGGTAGCGCCAAGCACGAACTCGTCGATAAGGTCCGCACAGCAGCCGAACTCACCAAGGCTCGCTTTGCCGAACTTGGCGTGGACGCCATTGTGGATGGTGAAATTCAGGCCGACGCGGCGATCGTTCCCGCTGTGGGTACCTCAAAAAATAAGAATGGCATTATCAAGGGCGATGCTAATGTGCTGATCTTCCCAGATCTCCAAGCCGGAAATATTTGTTATAAGCTCGTGGAACGCCTGGCAGGAGCGACTGCGCTCGGTCCCGTCATACAAGGCCTTGCCAAACCCATCAACGATCTCTCACGCGGTTGCTCATCAGATGACATCTACGGAACGATCTGCATCACGGCGTTACAAAGTTAAGGCCAGTAGGCCGTAGCAGTGGGCAGTACCCCAGTGCCGTAGTACCTCAGTACCCTGTTGAAGCAGGTTAATGCTGGGTGGCATTTCGGAACAGAGGGGACTACGGGACCAAGGGTACGGTTGGAGGAAGAACATTTATGTGTAAATACTTAGCGATAGGACTAGCCCTCGCACTGTTTTGCGGCTGCCAGCGCAATGGGACTCAGCGGTTGGCTGACCTGGGCGCAACGTCAGGTCATGTGGTGCCCCTTACGGATGCGACTTTCGATCAAGCTATCAAAGAGGGCGTGACCCTGGTTGACTTCTGGGCCACCTGGTGTACCCCCTGCAAAAAGCAAAGTCCGGTCGTCGACGAAGTCGCTGTCGCCATCAGCAACCGCGCGGTCATCGCCCGTTTTGATGTCGATACTTCCAAGAAGCGCGTCAAACAGTTTAAGCTGGAATATGTACCGACGCTCATGCTCTTCAAGGACGGCAAACCCATCCAAACATTTACAGGGTTTACCGAAAAAGAGAAACTCATTGCCGTGATCGACGCAGCCGTGGGCAAGGGGCAGTAGCCGTGGGCAAGCCCGCCTCCCGCAGAGCGGGAATAAACAATGAAGTAACATTGAGAAGTGTGTTATTGCGTTAATGTGTTAGTTGAAGAATTGAACGCTCAAGTTGAGAAATAACGCAATAAGGCAATTCTTTTGCTGTTACAGACGAGGATATCGATTTCTTCATTTACTCAACAATTTGGCCACCTGCGGTTTTTCGGGCGAGCGGTGTCTGTAGCGGACGAGATTGATGAGTGAGCCGCAGGCGTCCGTCGGCAATGCGATATCGCGCACGAGTGTCCAGTCAAGTTCATGTACAAACTCCCCCGTATTGACAGGGAGTTGACGGTTGCAGATAAAGACCCAGGTCGCGCCAAAGCAGATCCCTTCTTCCTCGGAAATCACGCCCGTCAGTTGTAATCCCCATTCCTTGGCAACCGCCTTGCAGAGCGGATTTAAATCCAGGTGCCAGTTGGTAATATGCATTGCCAGAATGCCGCCGGGGTTCAAGCGGTCCAGGTAGAGGCGAAACGCCTCCCGAGTGGCCAGATGGAAGGGGATAGCGTCGCCGCTATAAGCGTCGATGACCAAGATGTCATAGCGATTTGTCTCTGCGGCGATGACCTTACGGGCATCTCCTAACGCAATGGAGACACCAGCCTTACTGTCTGAAAGGTAGGTAAATGTGTTCGTGTCGCTGGCTATTTTGATCACCTGCGGATTGATTTCGAAGAAGCGATAGATGTCATTCGTGCGACCCCAACACGCCATCGTCCCGATCCCCAAGCCGACCAGTCCGACGTGCAAGGGTGTTCCATTCGTATAAGCCGGATGAGACAGAATGGCAAAGCCTCCGCCGGTCGCGCCATAATAGGTTGTTGGTTTTTTACGTAAATCGCTGGACTGATATTGCGCGCCGTGCAGCGTTTGGCCATGATACAACCGATGGGCGAGGACAGGAAGATCCAGTTCGTCTAGCATTTCTTTGTTACTCACCGTGAGGCAACCATAAAAGTTACGGCTATGCCGTATGTCCGTCTGCCCTTCCTGATCGGAGAATTGCCCATCCCAAATAAAATAAATCACCGCCAGCGCGGCAAGCAGTCCAAAGATTCCCACACCATGGAACCACTTTCTCGTATTCATCCATGCATAGAGAGCCGAGAAGAGTGCAACCATTACCAGTGCATACGGATATTCAATAACGCTCGTGAAGACCAGTGGCACGATAATGCCTGAAAGAAGACCACCAATCGCGCCGCCAGCAGCAAGGCACAGGTAATACCGCGTCAGCCGTTCCGCTTCCGGACGGATACTGTAGAGCCAGCTATGCAGGAAGGTACAGCCTAGTAGCATGAGCAGGATGCCAGGGATGAGGTTGAAAATAAATCCGTTGCCGCCTTTCAATCCCGAGGCGTACGCGCAAAACACGAGTGGACCCATCGCAACAACACACCAGACCCATACGCCCTTTTCCCCGATTTTTGAGAACCCGATTATGTAGCTCAGAAGGAATGCTGCTAGAAGTACCACCCATAATAATGGAATCGGCGTCACGTCCGTGGAGAGATGCGCCGTGACTGCATTGAGTAGAAAGGTACTTGTGGCTGGCAAAACCAGCCACAAGAATTCGGGAATTCGGGAATGCGCGAATGTGCGAATTGGCTGGGAGGGTAGGGCGACGTTCTCAGACTTGTTCGCCGTAGTCGTATTCGCGGAGGTGGAACCCTTCGCCACCCATCCCAGAAGAACCGCATACACGCTCAGCGCGCAGGCAAACCCATACCATTGCACGTTCAGAGAGAGAAAGGGTTCGACCAAGAAGGGATAGCACAGGAGCCCTAGCAACGACCCTGCATTGCTCACTGCATAAAGTTGATAGACATCGGACATGGGACGTGGGACACGGGACATGGGATGTTCTTCACTCCCCACGTCCCGTGTCCCACGTCCCATGTCCTCCTTCTGGCTAACCCACGCTTGCACAAGCGTGCTGTTGGCGGAGAGTAGAATATACGGCAGTCCTGCAAAGGCGAGGACACAGAGTAACACGTCCAGTGCTGGGTAGACCCCATTTCCCACATACGCCATGAGCCACGGACGGCAATAGGCAAACCCAGCAACCCACACCACCGCCAGTGCCAGCAGCGCAATATGCATCGTGCCACTTTTCACTTTTAACTTTTCACTTTTCGCTTGTTCTATGCTCACACGGTGAGCGTACCAGTATCCGGCAAGCAACAGCACTTGATAGGTCGCTAGGCAGGTTGTCCAAACTGCCGCCGTACCCCCGAAGGACGGTAACAGTGTCCGACCGAGCATAGGCTGTACACCAAAGATCAGGAATGATCCAAGAAAGATGGTGAGAGATGGAAGGTTATTTTTTAACATTCGCGCCATTCAATAAATGGCTCTTATGTTATCTTTTTTATGCTTCAGACTCAACAGGATTATTATTTTTTTGCAGGGGTAGGGGACATCTCGAAGACCAGGGAGCCGCCAGACATGATGTCGCAGTGGGCAAGCTTAAAGCCGTTGACCGGGTGGCCATTCAGTGTGACAGACTTGACGTACTTGTTGGCTTCTGACAGCCCCTTGGCTTCAACAGTGAAATGTTTGCCGCCTGGCAGGGCGAGTGTGATTTTGGGCAGTTGTGGTGCGCCAAAGGTATAACCGTCGTTACAGGGATTGAAGGGATAAAATCCCATGGCGGAAAAGATGTACCAGGCTGACATCTGTCCGCAGTCGTCATTGCCGCAGAGACCGTCGGGCGTATTTTTGTATTGCGTATCAAAGACCTTGCGAACCAGTTCTTCGCCCTTCCAGGCATCATCCGCATAGTTGAAGAAGTAGATGACGTGATGACTGGGTTCATTCCCGTGTGCGTATTGACCGATCAGCCCAGTGACATCCACAACTTTTTCGCCTGTGATGTGCTGGGGTTGCACAAACAAGGAGCTGAGCTTTTCTGAGAAAGTCTTCTTGCCACCCATGAGTTGAATGAGTCCTTCAGGATCTTGCATCACATGCCAGGTATATTGCCAGGCATTACCCTCCACATAGTCGCTACCCCAGTGACTCAGCTTGACGGGATCAAACGGTGTGCGCCAATTGCTCTGGGTGTCCTTACCTCGCAGAAATTTTGTCTCGGGATCAAACACGTTTTTGTAATAGCTTGCGCGCTTGGTAAAGAAAGCATCATCATCATCTTTTCCGAGCGCCTTTGCAAATTGCGCGGCGCAATAATCATCATACCCATGTTCGACGAGGCGCGAGACGCTGCCGCCCTTGGTGATGTCGAAGGGCAGGAAGCCATATTTATCATACGCTTCACATTCAAAGCCCTTGTTCTGCTTGGTAATCGATTCCTTAATGCACTGATAGGCTGCAGCGGCGTCAAATCCGCGAAACCCCTTGAGATAGGCATCCGCGATGACCGGAATGGAGTGGATTCCCACCATGCAGTGATTTTCCTTACCCCAGAGCGTCCAGATGGGCAGATAGCCTTGCGCTTGATGATGGGCGATCATCGTATTGACAAAGCCATCTACGCGCTCTGGCGCAAGAATGGTATAGAGCGGGTGAGCGGCGCGGTAGGTATCCCAGAGCGAGAGGGTTGAATAATAGGAGCCGCCCGACAGGGTTCCTATCTTGTCGTCTGCGCCGCGGTATTGACCATCCACGTCAGCAATATCAGTTGGCTGGATAAAGAGGTGGTACAGGGCGGTATAGAAGTTTTCTTTCTGTGCCTGTGTGCCCTCTACATCCGCGCGGCTCAGGAGCGTATTCCATGAGGCACGGGTCTTTGTTTGGATGGCATCGAAGTTCCATTCGCTGGCTTCGGCCTTCAGGTTCTTCTTGGCCCCTTCGATGCTGACACTTGAAAGCGCGATCTTGCTTTGGACGGTTTCACCTGCCTTGAGATTGAAATCGAACACGTAACGTGCACCCTTCTCGTTTTTATTGAGAGCTAATCTTTGTGAGGCAGCGATGGGTCGATCAAAGGTGATTACATAATAATAATATCGGGTGACCCAGCCCTTGGTCTGGCTCCAGCCTGAAATTGTATAAGCGTCTTCCTGTTTAGATTCGCCCTGCAGGACGCGGTTATCGATTTGTCCCTGACCGCCGGCAAGACCATGCTGGAGGTCAACGAGCAGACGAGCAGGCGTTGCCTTCTGATACGTCATGCGATAGAAGGCCACGCGAGGTGTGGCAGTGAGCTCCACGTTCACGCCGAAATCTTCGAGCGTGACAGCATAATAGCCGATGCGCGCCTTTTGTGTTTCCTTTTTGTAGGTGCTGGAGAAGTCAGTGTGTTGGGTATCGCCTGTGAAGGGCTGGATTTGAATATCACCGAGATCCGCACACCCTGTGCCGTTGAGATGGGTCTGAGAGAAGCCGCGGATTTTTTCATCTGCGTAGACATATCCTGAACAGTACATCCAATTTGCATTGCCGGTATCGGGACTTGCCTGGACCAAGCCGAAGGGCGCGCAGGCACCTGGGAAGGTGTGACCGGTCGCAGCACCGCCGATCAGCGGATTGACAAACGGCGTGACGTCCTTTGTGCTTCCCTTGGCGGGACACATGTATCCTGCAATCAATGCAAGCGTAAATAAACGGATCATGCTCCATTTCATCTGTTGAGTCCTTTCGTGTTATGAATCGTTATCGTTTTGGCATCACTGAAGAAAATGGCTTTGATGCGCGAAAAGCCTGTGTGGCTTGACCGGTCAGCCACAAATAATAGTCGCTGGGCAATATGCCATAGCTTTGATAGGTAAACGTGTTGCCTTGCGGCGGGGTGTTGTTAATCTTGAAAATCTGCGTTCCCTCATCGACTTCATCGAACATGGCGACATACGCGCAAGAGGCTCCCGACCGTTTGGCCGTTTCAAATTGTGACCAGAGGAAAGCACCGTCATGACGCGAAATATCTGTTTTGACCCCTTTGAGATTTTTCCAACTAAAGCCCGGGAAGAGGACAGGCATGAAGGTCAACCCCTCTTTTTTGCACCAGGCTAAATCATCACGCCAGACGGGTTCGGCACAGGATCTCACCTGTTCATAGCGATAACGTCCAACGCTCCACGAATGGACCACATCTGCCTTACGTATAATATCCAAGAGGCGTTTGTCCGGTACGGCGTCGATTTCGAGTGTACGCCATCTGAATGGAACTCCCAGTAGAACGGCACAGCCCTCCTTCTTAAAGTAATCTACCATCCGTTCACAGGCTACAAGATCATAGTGGCGGTTATCATTAAACCCGACACCCCAAATGGCAATGAGGGGTTTGCCGTTGTGATATTGCCAAGCCACATCTGTGGTGCCGCGTATGATCCCAGATGAGACCAGATGTTTCCAATCGGCTCGCACAATTTCGTCGGCATGAGCAGGAAGTCCGGAGAGGTCATACATGAGCGTATAAGAACGTCCATATTTAACGGCGGCATCCCTGCAATACTGTAACACGCGATCCCCCGATGCACGGAAATCCGAAGGCGTACGTGCCGTGGCATTGTACATTTCGGTGGGAAAGCGCTGTACCATGACACCATCAATACCGTATTGTTTCATCCAGGCAAAGTGCCGGTCAACAGTTGCAGGGTTGTCAGAGGATAGGACTTCGGCCTGACCGCCTGTTTTAAATGCGAGCGGTAGGCAGGCACGATCCTGCGGCGCGGCCTCGGACACATCCGGCAGATAATCGGTCAATGGCGATACGACGCCATTACGTTGACGCACATAATGACGCCATCCAACCTGCGCAGCATCGTTGGGGGTACGAAACCAGCCTTGGTAGCCACATAGCACACGACCTTCAAGCGAGGGCCATAAAGGTTGTCCAGCATTTGTAGAGAACGCCATGAGAGCGACCAGCCAAGCCCCTGTGAGTGTTTGAATCCGTATAATCATTACTATTTTCCTTTAAAGAACAAACTATACGGGGCCTCTTCGAAAAACGCAAAGCATAAAAAGGGTGACAAACGTGTGACAAACTCTGGTTTGGAGTCTGGGGTCGAGGTTTTGAGTTCAAGGCTCTATTTTGTCCGCGAAACACATGGCCCACGTCGTTGAGCACCGTTATCCTCGATGACACTGGGCATCACCGGCAGGAGTGTCGAAACGTCCTTTTGCGGGACAGCAATCCGTGGCTGGCGAAGTGTCGCCAAACAGTTCATGCGTAAACTCGCGCATGGCTGCACCCGCCCCCTTCTCCACCATTTGTCCAATTCTCATCGCTTCCAGAATCTGCTCCTCGCTGATGCCGAGCCCTTGCGCTTTTCCGACATGATAGCTCACGCATGGCTGACAGTGAACGCTTACTGCGGCACCGATTGCGATTAACTCTTTTGTTTTTTCGTCCATACTTGACCTCCTATTTTCCATCTTCTGTTTGACACGAACAGCAACACCCCTGATTCTCCCCGCAACAGGAGGAGTCGATCCCAAGTTTAGCATTCAGGATTCCGGCTGCGCAGCCTACGCCGTTTTTCACAAATATCGCGCTGAACGGACAATTACGGGCGCAGGCGCTGCATTCCATGCAGGCATCACGCGCTACAATTGCCGCCTTTCCGGCATCCATCGTGAACACGCCATGCGGACAGACCTCGAGACATCTGCCGCACCCGTTGCAGAGCGCCTGGTCTAATCGAAGTGTCACCACATTTTTAAGGTATTCCATCTTCATAAAAGCATTTCAAATAAAACGTGTCGCCAGCCATCCTATCAGGCCTAAAAGGGTTACTGTGCCTTGCAGAGGCAAGGCCCAACGCATCTCGCACCGTACACCGGAAGCGGACGTGTAGGGGGTACAGCCCGTAAACATCAACCCCAAAAAAGAGCAGGCTCCAACGCTGAGTAGACCTACTGAAACGCCTGTTACTGCTCCGTATGGCCACAGCCAGGCGAGGGCAAGTCCCAACACTGTACCTGCTGCCGCGCCTTTCCATGCGAAGGCACGTCCAGGTAGCCAGGGTAATAGTGCAGGGACCAGTACAAGTCCTGTAATAAAATTACATCCAACGACCAGTACAATCCAGCACCCGTGTTGAAGATCAACTTTATAGCCCTGCCAGCCAAGCCCTGACGAGGCCAAGAACAACGCCAGGATAATGAGAGCTGGAATAAATCGCTGGACCCATTCGACGGGGGCTACCGCCAGTCGTTCAGCGAGGGTGAAATCAATACGTCGCATCTGCGATGTCGCCTGCATGCCTGCCCCCAAAAAGGCAGGCAAGTCTCTGGCATACACAGGGCCATAGACGACCTTAAAGCCTGACCGCTTTGTAACCTCATGGGCAGCCACACCAGGTGCACCCAATTGCGGCACTACCAGTATCCGGTGTGACACGTGCTGTGCCGCCGCAGTGTCTTCCAGACGTTTGACCAGTTCCTCTGTGCCGAAGGTTCCTTTGCCTGCGGCGCACCAGACATTTACGCCTTGAGTGTTAAGTACCACAATCCACGCGCTCCATCCCTCCATAGCTCGACGCAGATGATCAAAAGAGAGCTTGTAATTGGCCGTCACCAAAAGCGGAGCATCCGAGGTCGGTTTGTTGAGCGCATACAGACCCGGTGCCACTGTATAGGTTCTGCGCTTGACACACCAACGTACGGCACATGCCCCGAACCTATCGCGCCAAGACCAGCGTGAATGAACAGCCGTCACGCATTCCGATGCTTTCCTATCACATGGACAACTATGGCTTGATTTTTCGCTCATACATTTTTGCCAATTCGTATAAATCCGAAAATAACACTGTATGATCATACTGTCAAATCCAATATCCAATTATAACCGATATTGGTGAACTATTTTTAAATTGGTCAATGGACAAAGTAAGTTAGACTTTGGCAGAGTAAGTTAGACAGGGGG
>JBAXOG010000010.1:0-53962 GCA_037133395.1 bacterium
GGTCTTAGATGGCGGACTGGGAGTAACCAAAGGGTTTATGGATACCGCCGGGTCGATTATCATTCATGCGTTTGGAGCCTATTTCGGTATTGGGTTAACCCTTGCACTCACGACCAGCAAACAACGCGAACAGCGGATCGAAGCG
Organism: bacterium; assembly: GCA_037133395.1. GTDB lineage: Bacteria > Verrucomicrobiota > Kiritimatiellia > RFP12 > UBA1067 > CAIZQW01. The sequence continues at coordinate 146 of JBAXOG010000010.1, forward strand.
GATGCCACCTCTGATCGCTTTGCCATGCTCGGCTCAATGGTCCTGTGGTTATTCTGGCCCAGTTTTTGCAGCGCGATCGTCCCTCTTGACCAACTCCCGCAAACCATGGTCAATACCATTCTCTCTTTATCAGGAGCAACCATCAGCACCTATTTCTTGAGCACGCTGCTGCGCAAGGGTAAAACATCCTTTGCCGATATGGCGAATGCCGCGCTGGCGGGCGGCGTGGCCATCGGAGCGACGTGCAATATCGTTCCACCGGCAGTCGCTTTCGGAATTGGCTTGTTGGCGGGTGCCCTCTGCGTGATCGGGTATGTGTTCATTCAGCCAGCGCTGGAAAAACGTTTCAAGATCGTTGATACGTGCGGCGTCCATAACTTACATGGCATGCCAGGTCTTCTCGGCGGACTGATTGTTCTATTGGTTGTCCCGGGTGCGGCCAAGGCGCAGCTTGTAGGTATCGCCTTTACTGTTGTTCTGGCCCTTGTTGCAGGAATGCTCTCTGGGCTCCTGATCAAATTTACGGGCACGACACGTCTAGCTTATGAGGACCACGAGGAGTTCGGCGGCGTTGAATAGGACAGGTCTTGTTATTTCTGGATGCCGATCTGACTCATTGGAATTTGTTTAAAACGGGGGATTCTAGCTTCCGCCTTTCCAGGATCCTGAGTTTCAAATTGGTTGTCCTCGTTCTTGATGCCCTTCTCCTCGGTGAGCGTGGTGTTCACGAGTAGGTTCTTCGAGAACAGATTGTTCCGGGGCATCTGCGGACGCTCCGCGAGATAATTCAGCAGTTCCGGATAGCACTCGCGCCACGGCGACTTGTCGCAACCGATATTTTTAATCAGCGCCTCGAAGCGCCCCTGCTTGGTCCGCCATTCATTACCACCACCTCCCATACGAATAGGTTTTTTACAGTCAATAAAGACGTTATCCGTCACGAGGATATTGCTCCCCCCGTTGATATTTACAGTAGAAAGACTACCCGCATTTCGGAAAATATTTCCATACACGCGTGCGCCGTCGCCACCACTATCATCGAAGTAGAGACAATGCGTGGCGTGGGCTGGAGCAAGATCATGCCAGTAGTTGTAGCGGATGATGGTGCCGCGCTCGGTAGGGTCGCGGCCCATGTAAAATGCACCCATATCGTCGCCCTCCATGATCGCATGGTGGATTTCATTATATTCGATGAGATGCTCGTTACCACGCAGAAAGATCGCACACCCGGGACAATCGTGGATGAGGCACTGCCGGATGATATTGCCCACACCATCCATGTTAACAGCGCCGCGATAGGTACGGTCCCATCGATTGAAATGGTGAAGCTCACAATTTTCGATAAAGTTTCCCCCCGCCGTCAGGGTCTGACGGTCACCGCCGCCTAACAAGATTCCGCCTGCACCAGTATTATATATTTTACAATTCACAATGCCATGACCGATTCCAGCGTCGCGATTGAACAACGGATCGCCAGGCAGGCACCAGGGGCCATCGACAGGCACGATTGATTTCCTTTCAAGATTAGTAACCCGTCCGACACACACGGCCACTTCGCCGATATTGCGGAGCGTAGCGTTGGTAATCCGGTTGCTGGAACCGCGTTCAATATACACCCCAATGCCTCGCGAACATTCAAAATTAATACTCTCAAATACCACGTTGGCAGCTCCCTTAATGGTCACCAACGGTTCCTGAAGCAGCGATACTGCCATCCGACACGTTGCTAACTCTTTGCCGGTCGGCATCAGAAAATAGAGCCTGCCTGCTTTCTGGTCAATGGCGTACTCACCAGGTAACTCGATTTCCTCAAGCAGGTTCAATGCAGTCCAGCGGTTCCAAGGTTTTCCCGCGTTGAAACCATAGCCGTGCCGTTGTTCGGTTGTCACTGTTTTGTTGACCAGATCGAACGCTTTGACTTTCAATGTGTCGTCGGCATAACCGTTGAAAAAGAATCCGGTGACCCAAACCTCCTCCGCCTGCGACCAGCGTGCGGGGCGATCGGTTGCATATTTGAATGTGCCGCCGTAAGGCTGTTCGCCACGCGCGAGATTGTTTGTCCCCTGATCAAGTATTCGGCCAATCGGCTCACCCTTCTGTTCCCGTTTCGGCCACTGTGCAAGCAAGAGAGGTTGATCGTCCACGAAGAGCTCGACAGGCGCAGGCACATACGGACGTCCGAAACCGCGCGGTCCGATCTTTCCCAGATCGCCAACACCCAGCCTCCGTAAATCCATCTCCATCACTTTGCCGCGCACCCCAGGCAGCAACCGCTGGAGGATAACCGGATCAAGGACAGCTTTGACAGCACTGGCAGGGACATCCAAGGCGCCGGTGATACGCGCTTGGCCCTTTCCGACGTAGCGCGTACCGGAATCGCGTTCATCCAATTCGAACGTCTGCTTCAGTCGATACGTTCCTGACGCCAATCTTACGGTCGAACCCTTCGTCTCCCGTGCAACATCGCGAGCATGCGAAAGCGTGAGAAAGGGTTTTCCCTGAGTTCCGGGATTCGAATCGGAACCGTTCGACGAGACAAAGAACTCAGCGGCGATTACATTTGCTCCGCCAGCGACAACAAACAGAAGCAACCATGTATGGGAACTAATCTTTATACTCATTGATTCTCGTTTTTTTCAAAGTTTCAAGTTATGTACATCCGTGCATATAATAGTTACGGATGTAACACCGTCAGCAATCTTTTTTTGTGCTGACTACTTAATAGAAATGAGCGTTCCTTTGGGTCTGTACAAAAGAAGCTGGCTCCCCGCCACCTTGACGCGAGTGTTGGGTAATGCACCATTGATCACCCAGCCTCCGAGATTGATCCCACTCAGATTATTCGTGAAACCGGTTATCAGAACCGCAGGGTTTGGCAGTTGCCCGGACGTCACCTTGGCGACGTTCACGGTCGATACAGAGGGGAGAGACAGATTGCCGTTTACGTAAATGAGATCATTGGTTTCACTGGAAATGTTGATCTTCCAGTTGTAGGTAGAGCCTGCATTCATCACAAGGTTGGAAACGGTCAGCACTCCGAAGGTGTTAGCATCCACACCTGCCGTAATCGTCGCGTAGTTTGTCACCACGCCCGCCACCACACCAGTGCCTCCCAGAGTGCCGCCGACCACCGTAACGGCGCCTGTGACAGACCCATTGACCACCAGCGTTCCGTTGCTGACGATTGTCCCGCCACTGTAAGTATTGGCTCCAGCAAGAATCAACGTTCCCGCCGCGTTTTCAAGCAATCTCCCCGTCCCGCTCATGACATTGCTCAGGGTCTGAGTTGCAGAACTGTTGTAGGCGAACGTAGCATTGTTGGCAATCGCTGTAACAAAATTACCGCTCCCCAGCAATCCCGTACCCGCGACGGACAGCGTACCTGCACTGATCGTAAGGGTGTTCGTAAACGTATCGACACCGCTCAGGGTAAGTGTACCAGTCCCCGCCTTGGTGATACCGCCATTGCTGACAACGCCCGCGAATTCTATGTCGCTGTTCGCTGTAATCGAGCGGGTTACCCAAACGAGGCCGACAGGACCACTAAAGGTCAGTTTGCCGTTATTACTCGCATTCCCCATAGTCGCGTCCCGCGAGATCAAGACGGGATTGAGTATAGTGCGGGGAGTTGTGCTGTCTGACGAAAGGTTCCCATTCTGGCCGCCGGCACCGAAGGTGAGCGTTCCGACTCCGACTGCGCTTGAAATGATTGCTCCCACAGTTCCAACGCTATCCACTCCGATTTGCACAATGGGAGTTCCCAACGCTGTCGCACCCGTGTAGGTGCTCGCTCCCTTCAGGATATAGGTGCCGGCGGAGCCATAGTAATCAACTTGACTGGCTGTTCCATCAGCGATCACCGCATTGTTTGTGATCGTTCCGGTCGTCGTCCAATCCGCACCATTGACACCGAGCAGAAGCCTGCCGCCGCTGCTGGTGATGGAGCCTCCTGAACCATTAATTACTCCTGTTCCCGTCGTCGTCACATCGGCAGCGAGATCAATAGTCCCACCATTGAGTGTCAATGGACCTGCTTTCGTAGCAGCATTGTTAAATTTGAGAATGCCTGCAGTAACCGTCACGCCACCCAGCGTGCTGGCTCCGGAAAGGATGATTGTGCCGCTACCGGTCTTGGTCAGGGTGCTAGCACCGGGCGTGATGACACCACTGACAACCAGGGCACTGGTGCTGGCGATCGACCAGGTCTGGTTCGTCCCCAGAGTCACGTTAGCCCCGATGGTGCTCGCTGGCACATTGGCGGACATCGCGATTCCGTTCGTCCCGGCAATCGTCAGCGTATTCCCGTCGGCATCGAGGCTCAAGCCGCTGGTTGTATCCTGGATCGAAAGCGATCTGATGTTCATGTTGTTGCCGAGTATCGTACCTGTGGGGGCGACAGTCGGAGATGTTGCAGAGATAATGACATCGGCTCCGGATCCCGGAACTAAGACCTGAACGACCCCGCCAGCCGTAATGGCCCAGTTACTATTCGTATTCCCGTCGGAAGCCGCCCATATCTTCGTAAGACCAGCCGTTGAGGTACCCTTCCAGTAAGCGGCGGACAACGGTGTAACTGTGCTCGGCGTGACCTGTACCTGTGTGGTGGACTTGGTGACTGTGGCCGTGAAATTGGTTGGGTTCAAGAAATGATAGTTCCCTGTATCCAGCCCGCCGGCAGCTTGGAGGATGGTGTAGGTTGTTCCCGAATTGTAACCGAATCCCATATCCAGAGCAACCCCTGTACCTGTACCCACTGTCGCTGAGCCAAGGACCTTGATCACATTCGCCGTCGTGGTATTCCAAGCCAAACCTATGGCGCTTCCGTCATTTAAAGCCAGCGTCGAACTGGATCCGAGTGTCAAGACCGTACCGACAGTGGAGGGCAGATAATTGAATCGCCCAGCGGAACTGACAGTCAATCCACTGGTATTCGGCAGTGTACCGGCCCCGGAAACGGTAAGCTGGCCCGCGTTGACAGTCGTCGCACCGGAGTAGGTATTGGCAGCCGAGAGTGTCAGCATGCCGATTCCGGTCTTGGCCAAGGAGAGCGTACCTGCTGTACTCTTTATCACCCCGCTGAAGGTACTGGTCGCATCACCGTCACCCACTGTCAAGGATGTGGTGCCGGCTACACCATTGGAAACCACACCCGCGCCGGACAGCCCGTTGATCGTATCACTGTATCCATTGAGATCCAGAATACCTGTAATGGAAACACTCCCCTTACCGCTGCCGTTGGGGATCTGATTGTTGGCCCCGAGAAGCAAGGTGGCATTGTTATTCTGAATGGTCGTATTTCCATTGTAATCGTTCGGGCTGGACGAACTGTTCAACGTCAGAGTCATCGCAGCCCCTCCACCATCGTTGCCGATGTTTATACCGCCAGGACCGGTGATCCGCCCTGTTACCGTCGCGCCGCCGATAGTTTCAGCCCAGAACCTGCTATCCACATTGGCCGTGATCGTCCCCGACAAAATATTTCCGACTCCATCAAACCGAAAATTTCCGCCATGGTCGTTGCCAAGATTGCTGTTGACCACGATGTCGTTTGGAATCATGCAGGGACCAGGGCTCACAAGAAAAATACCGGCCTTGTCGGTGGAGACCAGTCCCACCGTGATGGGCCCCGTACCAGGACAATTGGTATTAATATTGGCTTGGTAACGAGCATTACCCAGCAGCGTAAGACCGCCGCTGAATGTGCAATTTGTGTTTAAAAAAGTGATGGTCGAGACAACCCCATTGCCCACGAACTTCATCGCCAAGTTGCCGACCACGAATCCGGCGGCATTCACCCCAAAGCTACCGCAATTATCAAACTCGATCATGGCCGGCGCTCCGCTGTTGGTAAGAACGGCACTATTGTTCACTGCACAATTACCCACAAAGGTGGCATTGTAACCGTTCAGATCAAAGACGACGGCTGCGCTGTTCAGGATGGCCAGACTGCCGGTTCCGGTGAAGGCATTGGCACTGCCGACCTTGAGCTTACCTGCGGAGACCGTGGTCACGCCACTGTAGGTGTTGTTCCCCGAGAGCGTTGTGGTGCCGCCGCTTCCGCTCTGGGTCAGAGAGCCATCGCCGCTGATGTTTCCGGAGAGCGTCTGGATTCCGGTATTTCCCAGTGTCAGCGTTCCCCCTGTGACATACGTTGGACCGGTGAAGGTGTTTAACCCCTTGAGTGTGACATTACCCAGAATATTCATGCCTGAGGCGGACGAATTGTCGGTGACAGGGGCATTGACCGTCAACGTGCTGGCAGAGAAGTTACCCAACGACAATGTGCCACTCGGGGATGCCGCCTGAAGGGCTCCAGCCCCGACAGCCGCGCCAATGGTCAGGTTTGACATGCCGGTATTAATGAAAACACCAGACGACCTCAGGGTCTTATTGGCGGTGTCAACGGTGGCCGATGTCGTGAAGTTCTGGACAAGGGTTCCGATGGTGGTGACATCCGAGCCAAGCGCGATGTTACCGGAGGTTCCCGCGCTGTTGATCCGATAATTCGCACCGTCATTATTGATGGTGCTGGAGGGACCGCGCGCGGCAATATCCGTATAGGATGCCGGACCGGTGACGCCATAGATCGGGTCGTAGGTCGCCGCCCCTCCATTACAGGCCACCCAAACAGGCATGGCGCCGGCGCTATAGCCGGTGATCATGATCTTGTTCGAGACCGTACCGAGTCCGGCACCCATGAAGTTCACCGTAGAACTGGCCGAGCGTGAAAGGCTCGCCAAGGTCACCGTGGAACTGGCGCCGCCCGACGCCGGGTTGGCGCTGATGGTGTTCGCCCCGGCGCTGAGGGTCACCGTGCCGATTGTCTCGCTGAAGGTCGTCGCTGACCCATCGTTCACGAAGCCCAGCGAGCCGCCACTCAGGGTGACCGGCATAGTATCCTTGAGGCGGTCGGTGTTGTTGGCTGAGGCGCTATTGCTCAGAATCAGGGAGGCGCCGGAGGCAATCGTCATCCCGGAACTGCCAGTAATGCCACTGTTCGCGCCGGCGAGAGTCAATATTCCCGAGGTGACCGATACCAAGCCTGTACCGTTGATAGCGTTGCTGAAAGGTCCGCCGTAGTTATCCGTGCGGGCGAAATACAAGGCACCGTTGTTGGTCACCGCCCCTGTTCCCAGCGAACCGTGCGTGGTGTCGGTTTGATATACCGAGGGGTTGCCGACACTCACGATGGTGTTGGCATCGTTGAGCAACGTCCCCCCCGCGTAGGTGTTGTTTCCAGAGAGATAAATCGGTATGTTTACCTGCCCCTTAAAGGTCACCACGCCATAGGAAGTCGCACCCGGGGCATCCGCAATCGAACTCGCAATCTGGAGTCCAACAGCAGTGGCTTGGCTGCTGGTATCAATCGTCAGGCTATGCCCCGCTTGGTTTGCGGTTCCTAGGGTAATGGTTCCGGCCAATGGAATGCCGGCATCCGGATATGTGTTAAGGCTGACCTGCGCAGTGCCGTTGTTGCCGCTCTGGATAACGATGTTCCCGTTGAAAAGAGCCTTTGCAGCAACACCAATTTGGAGAGTGGCGCTATTGCCCCCTGAGATGTCGCCAATATAAACCGTATTACCGGAAGGCAGAATTGTCTGTCCGTTCACGGCAACGTCAGCTAATAATTTTCCGTTCTGAATGTACGTCGCGCCAGAGTAGGTGCTCTGTTTGTTCAGCTTCAATGTCCCCGCGCCAGACTTGGTCAGCGATCCCGAGCCACTAATCACGCCTGAAACCGTCGCATTGTTTGCCGCGGCGAAAGTGGTGTTAGTCGCCAACACCAAGGAGTTGTTGATCGTCACACTGGTACCGTAGTTCGTCACCACTGGCATCGTGTCGCCGTTGTTCATGAAGGCGTTAGTGCCGCCCGCAAGGGTCACTGTCCCCGCGCCGAAGACCATGCCATTATTGGTGAAGATGCCGCTCCAGTCGTTACTGGAGGTATAGGTCCCCGCGACGTTGAACTTGAGAATGGAACTGACACTGCCATACTGGGATGGTGCACCATTGGTCCAATTGCCGGGCGCACTCCACACTTGTACACCTGACGCCACATTGGTCCAACACGATTGCGCCTGCGATGTCCCGGCCGCCAGCACCGTCGCCACAACGATCATTCCCATTACACGCCGCTTGTTGATACTCATATCATTTTCTCCTGTTTTAAAACTGAGTGGCACCTCGGGGTCAGACCTTTATTATTTCAGACCACTCAGGTCCGACTCCACCCTGATCGTGCCGGGACCGGGGATCACCGTCGCAGAAAACGTTTCGGAACGTTCGACACTGGCCGAAGTTTTCAATGCGATGACTTTGTTAGAAACGGTGTTCACGATTAGTTCCATCTTCCCCGGCTGGTTGAAGACGCAACCGACAAGGTTGAGCTTGGTCGGCAGGTAGTCGGTCATCGCTTTGTTGCCGTGAAAACGGATCCGGCTATTGCGGAAACTGGAATTGACAATGGTCACAACATCTACTGGCGTACCGATGGAGAGAAAATCACTGGCACCTTCGTGCAGAACGCGGATGTTGTCGAAAACAAGTTGCTGCTGCTGGGGAACCTGCGCGCCGGGATAATAGGACCGGCTGTATTTGTCATTGTCGAAATGAATGGAAAACGCGACGCGCGGTTTCTCCAAAAAGATGTCACGGAACGTGACATTTCGCACACCGCAGGTGTAGGTCACATCTTCTTGCACCACGCCCCACGTAATGCCATCTAGCACCTGTGAACCGCTCGTGTGCGTGGGTCGGGTGATAGACTTATAAATTTTACCGTCCGGCTGCGCGTGGACGCGGTACAGACGGCCACCGGAGACAACGGTGTCGGATTGCTGGACGTCCATGCCAGGTGTCCAGTCGAGCCACGCGCCAGCAAGGATACGACAGAAATACCCCGTGGTTTTTGCTGCGTTCAAATCGTGGCAGTTTTCGACCAAGCCGTTCTCGATCCAGCCGAGTTCGGGATTGCCGACCGCATAGTCGTGGGCATTGAGTGCCACAGCGTCGTCGAAGGTCTGGAACACGCCATTACGGATGGTGAACCGCTTGCCGCGTCCAAGGTGGACGCCGTCCTTGTCACCTTTGATGATGACATCGTCAATAAGAATGTCTTCAAACGTGCAGACGTGAATACCGTATTGAGCCTTGCCAAGGTCGAGACAGCGGAACCGCTCAACCTTCAAATCCTTAACATAGAAGAACGCGAGCTGGCCATGCAGGCCGTATACCAGAAACTTCCGCACGTCCACACCGTTGACAATAATTTGCAACCCCTCGATACGGATGTGCTGATCATACGTTTTAGTCAATGCGCCTTTGTTGAGTAGCACATGCGTGAACGGATCAGGCTCCGCAACCTTTTTCAGAAAAACGTTATTGCCGAAAATCAGCGACGTGTTGCTCCCGACAAAAACCGTGCCGGCAATCTTGTAGACTCCGGGCCGGCTCACCACAACGGTCCCCGTCTGATCCACCGCTTGCTGCAAAGCCTTGGCATTCTCCAGACCGCTGGCTTCTGGCGAAAAACCGAATGTGGCGGCATCGGTGAACCCATTACTGGGCACTGTCCGTGCAATCGGTTGCGCTGGCGTGGGCTCCGTCGCGTGCAGCGATGTCAGGGGCACCAGCAACAGCGTGGCGAGGGTGATGGTTGTTATCATATTCATTACTGGAAGGTGACGAGTGTTCCTTGGAACGCCTGCAACACAACTTGATTTCCCACCACCTTAGCGCGGGCCTTCGTTGGCGTACCCGTGATTACCCAGCTGCTCAGATTGGTCGCACTTAAATTATTCGTGAAGCCCGTGAACAACACTCCCGGTTTCGGCATCTGCCCCGAGACTTTGGTGACATTCACCGTCACCACCGTCGGCAGAGAGAGAGTAGCGTTCACGTACACTTTCGTGTTTCCGGAAGTCGAGTAGTTCCAAGCATAAGAGGAATTCGGCTTCATGACCAGGTTCGACACGGTCAACATGCCGATGGCGCTGGTGTCGACGGCGCCGATCGTCGCAAAATTCGTCACCACGCCCGCCACTACACCCGTGCCGCCCAGCGTGCCCCCGACCACTGTCACGATGCCTGTGACGGACCCGTTGATCGCCAACGTTCCGTTGCTCACGGTCGTACCACCCAAATAGGTGTTCGTGCCTGATAATGTCAACATGCCTGTTCCGATCTTTATCACGGCGCCGTTCGCTAAGACTCCGCTATAAGTCGTATCCCTGTTGTTATTGCCAATGCGCAGCGTCTTGGCGGCCATGTTCAGAGCGCGCGAGCCCTTGAGCCCGCCCAAGGTCGAATTCTGGCCGAAGCCGAGCGTCCCTGCATCCGCCGCATTCATGTCCAGCGTGCTGTTCTGGAGCGCCAGGGCATTGGCGATCGAGAACCACCCAGTGGTGAAACTATTGACGATTCGCGTATCGCCAGAATACGTGTTGACACCGGATAGGGTGATCCCCGCTCCCCCACCAGCCAATATCGACAGACCGAAGGAGCCGCCGTTCTCCCCGATGTTACCCGAGTACGTTGGGGTTCCATTATAACCGCCAATCGACGTATTGGCAAAAAGCGTTATAGGACCCGACCATGTTCCCCCATCCATTCGAACCTGACCATAGACCCCCACAGAACTGAGGCTCCCGCCATAGAGGTTGAGAGCAGCAGCATATGATAATCCTCCTACCGACATATACAAAGTGCTATTCGAAGTCACATTCACTGTGGCGCCGGAAGGCAACGCAACAGTCAACGTCAAAGCGCCGGAATTTGTCGGCTGATTCACACCAATGTTGAGAGTTCCGGAAAAACTGGTCCATGATGGAGGGCTGCTGAAGGTGACGTACTGAGCAGATGTGTTGACCGTCACGTTGATCGTACCGTTGCCGCTGATCGAATTTCCAAATGTGTAGGTCGTGTTGGCACCCGCCGTCAGATTCAGCGTCCCGTTGACAACCAATGGCCCCGAGGATGCCGTACCCAAGGAACCGGCAACAGGGGCAGCCAATGTGGCGCCATTGTTAATGGTCGTTCCGCCGGTGTAGGTGTTAGCGCCGGAGAGGGTGAGGTTTCCGCTCCCGGCCTGGACAATACCGCCACTGCCGCCGATCACACCGGAGAGGGTCTGGGGCAAAGCGCAGCCCAAGGTCAGCGTGCCGCCGTTGATCGTTGTCGTGCCGGTATAGTTATTCGTGCCATTCAGGGTCACGTTACCGGCAGTGATCAGGGCGGATGCGGAACTGTTGTTGGCTATGGCCGCGTTGATCGTGAGGGCATTCACGGAATTGTTGACGAGCGACAAGAGGCCGCCTACTGTCGGTGCCATCAGTGCGCCATCTTCGGCCGCCGCCCCGATCGTCAGGGATTGTGCTCCGGATGAAATCATAATGCCGCCAGTCCGGAACACCTTCGACGCGGTATCCACGATGGACGCCGTGGTATAATTCTGTAACAAGTTATTGATGGTTGTTGTTGCATTTCCAAGGGTGATATTCCCGCCGCTGCCCTGTGAATTGATCCGGTAGTTGAGTGTCGAGCCATCGTTAATCGTCGAACCCAGCGCTGTGATATCGGTATAATCGGTATAAGAGGAGAGCGGAATGACGCCCAGGGTAGCATCGTAGGCCGCCCAGGCCGTGCCGCCCCCATAGGTTGCCCAACCGCCAATGGCTCCGGCGGACTGGCCGGTAATGAGAAGCTTATTCCGGCTGTCAACGCCGAGTCCGGTACCCGAGAAATCCACTGTCCCTACGCCGGTGCGGGAAAGCGAAGACCATGTGAGCGTAGAGGTCTGGCTTGCGCCCGCTTGACTGCTGGTCACCACGTTAACCCCGGCCGCAATAACCAATGCCCCGGCGGTTTCACTGAAACTGGTGGCGCCACCGTCATTCGCGAAGAAGAACGTCCCGCCGTTCATTACGATTGAAACGGTATCTTTCAAACGATTGCCGTTGTTCGCCGAGCTGGTGTTATCCAGTTTAAGCGTTGCGCCGCTTCCATTTGTTACAACGGCACTGCCGCTGATGCCACCGTTCGCGCCGGAGAGGGTCAGCGAGCCAGCACTGATTGTGGTGGCGCCGCTGTAAGTGTTCGAGCCGACGAGCGTCAACGCGCCCGTATTCAGTGTCACCGCGCCCGTGCCGCTGATAGCGTTGCTGACCGCGCCGCCGTAGCTGTCGGTCCTGTTGAAGTAGATGAATCCGCCGTTGCCGACGGGGCCTGCGCCCAGTGTTCCCGAGGTACCACCACTACCAATACTTAGCTGGGCACTCGTGACAGTCGTTGTGCCAGCATAAGTGTTTGCGCCGCTGAAAACAAATCCGCGGGTGTTGTTGTAAGTACCTTCGCCAACAAGCCTGAGGGATCCATAGGGTAATGTCGGGGTTGAAGCATCCTGAATCGCACCGGAGATGGTCATGACATAAGTCGTCAAATTGCTGATAATAAGATTATGTCCTGCAGAACTCGCGGAACCCAAGGTGATGCTCCCACTCTGAGCCTGACTAGAATTATTCCATTTAATCAAGCTGATGCCGTCGTTGCTTTGCACGACAATATTTTCATCGAACACGGTTTGACTTCCCCCCCCCAATTGCAGGCAGTTGGTCGCAGAACCGGAGGTATCGCCGAGGTAAACGGTGCTGCCGACGGGAAAGACGCGTACAGAGTTTCCACCACTCGCAACCACAGTGCCGTTCTTGATGTAGGTTCCGCCGTTGTAGTCATTCACACCGCTGAGCGTCAACGTACCAGCGTCAACTTTGGTCAGCGATCCGGCGCCGCTGATCACGCCTGAAACCGTTGTATTACTTGCCCCGGCGAAGGTGGTGTTTGTTGCAAGTATCAAGGGGTTTTTGATCGTCACCGTCGCGCCAAAGTTCGTCACTACCGGCATTACGGCTCCATTGTTCATGAAGGCAATCGTGCCGCCCGCATTGGTCACCGTCCCCGCGCCGAAGGCTAGGCTGTTGTTGGTGAATACCCCGCTCCAGTCATTGCTGGAAGTATAGGTCCCCGCGACGTTGAACTTGAGAATGGAACTGACACTGCCATACTGGGATGGTGCGCCATTGGTCCAGTTGCCGGGCGCACTCCACACTTGTACACCTGATGCCACATTGGTCCAACAAAATTGCGCCTGCGACGTCCCGGCCGCCAGCATCGCCGCCACAACGATCATTCCCGTTACAAACCGCTTGTTGATTCTCATATCATTTTCTCCTGTCTCAAAACTGAATCTTTGACTGAACACTTGCAGACTCTTCACAGTATTCTCATTTATGCAATAAATGTTAGCACCTCCGCTGCATAAACACTAGTCGCTCAAATGAGCGACTAGTGCCATGCCCCTCAAATGGCTACAGCGCACGACCCGACTTCGATGTCAACAAAGGACAGATGCTGTCCTTGGAAGCGTGGTTGAAGAATCGGTATTCACCGGACCCCACTTCCAACACGGCGGCATCTTGCTCCATCCGCAGGAACTTGACACCTTCGACCTGATCCAGTAGCCGGCCGGATTCCGTAACATCCGACGCCTCTCTAGCCGGCACATACACCGTGGCCGTTGTGTTGGGTGGAACGGCCACGTACAGAGTCATTCCACCGTCGGCTAGTTTCCACCGGGAAACAATCTTCCCATACGCCGAGTCATACCAGCCCTCGGCCGAGGTCAAACCGGTGGCAGGATCTGGTTGCGGCGCCAGGATGAATCGCTTGAACCCCGGTCCAGCAGGATCCGGGCGAATGCCCAGCACCGACTGGTACAGCCACATGCCCACGGAACCACCGCACGAGGGCATCTGCGCTCCGCCGCCGTTCCACCCCTCCGCCAGCACGCCATGATGCACCAGCGTTTTCCAACTCGGGAAATCCTGCTGGTTGATCATACGATTCGCCAACTCCGATTGGCGCGTTTCGGCCAGAATCCGCAGCAGGTACGGCAAGGCCACGAACCCGGTGGCGTGATGATCTTTGCGCGCATGGATCGCATCGATCAACCGTTGCATTGTCCGTTCCCGGAGTTCCGGAGGAACCATGCCGACACCCAACGGCAACACCTGCGCCGTTTGATTGTCCTCTTGTTTCCCATACCGGCCGGTCACGGAATCGAGGAACTTCCTGTTGGTCCGCCGGGCGATCTCCTTCGACATGGCCGCATATTTTTCGGCGTCGGCAGTCTTGCCCATAAGGGCGGCGGTTTGGCTGACGATATTCGCGCAATGATACCAGCCGGCCATGTCTACCAGCGAACCGGCTCCCGTAGCAACATACCCCGCACAAGGTCCGTGCGGGTTTTGCCAGTCATTCGCACCATGCCAGATGAGCAACTGGTCGGCAGCCGCTTTAGAATCGAGAAAATAATGCGGATCCGGATAATCAATTTCCCGTGTTCCGACGCCTAGGGAGGCGATCTGGTTCAAGTAATCGACATACTTTCGCATCGGCTCGTAGGCTTCTTCGAGAAAGCTCCGGTCGCCATAATAAAGATAATGTTCCCATGGCAGCCAGGCGATCATGCCACTCCACCAGGAGCAATTCCAATCATTTACCACCTGTCCCATCAGCGGCATGACGGCCCCCAACAGGCCATTAGCGCGCTGATTGTCCGCCATATCCCGCCACCACCGGCGATAGAATGCGTCCACATCTGTCAGATAAGCCGCCGTATTGAAGAAATTCTGGGCATCCTGCGTCCAACCCTCTTTCTCGCGCATTGGATCCAATGGGTAGTCGAGGCAATAGTTGCGATGGGTACGCAAAACTACTTCATGTAATCTGTTCAGCCATGGATTAGAGCACTGGAAAGAACCTGTCGGCCGAAAATCTGTCCCGACTTGTTGAATGGAAATATTATCCACAGTTAGCGCCTCATCCAAGCCGGTCACAGTAAGCCGTGTAGGGCCCGATCCCCACGTGAACCACGGTTCCAGCGTGGCCGGCCCATCCGCCCCTAGGATGAACTCGTTTGGCGCGCTCCTATCACCTTCCAACCGTATAACATTGCCATTACTGTCGTGAACAACAGCGCTGGACGTCTCCCCCCAATCACCGTTCAAACGGATCCGTTGGCCAGCCTTACCGTTTTTAATCTCAATCCTCGGCCACCCGGCCGAAAGAACATCGAAAAACGCGGCATTCCCCTCCACACGACTCGGCCTGAGCCGCCCGAGAATACGATTAACTGGCTCCTGCACCGCACAAAGTTTTCCGCCCATGGATTCAGCCAGTCCAACCGCCCGCCATGCGGCATCCTGGAAACCGGGCTTGTCCCAACCCGGTTGCGCCAGTCGCCGATCCTCGCAGTAATTACCCCATAGATCATTGGCGACAATCTCGCTTTTCGCCCAGCGCCACGTCTCATCCGTAACGATAGTCCGACGCGCCCCATCCGCCAGCTCGACCTCCAACTGGAGGAGCAGCCGGGGCTGACCGTGCCCGTTGTGTCGCTGCCCAAACCCGCGACCTGGGGGACTGAAGAACCCGTTGCCCAGCGTCGCTCCGACAACATTCTGTCCCTGGCTCAACTGTTTCGTCACATCAACCACGCGATAGTAAATGCGTTTGCCATAATCCGAAAACCGCGGGCCGAGAACCGCATCCTCGACCGCCGCGCCATTGATCGAAATGCAGGCCATGCCGTGCGCCGCGTAATACAACGTGGCCCGTTTGACCGGCTGATCCAGCGCAAACGCTTTACGCAGGTGCGGCGCCGTCTGTGTCGGGCAGGCATCCTCCTGGCACGTGGTGCCGTCCGTCGCCGACGGCATGCCATCCACCATGAAAAAGGAATGGCCTCGTTCCCAACTGCAACCCGACTGGAGCGTCGGCCGCATCAGCGCGACGTTGTGGCCGTCCGACCAGACTTCCATCTGCCGGATGACGCTCTGGCTGACCTGGCCTTTGCCGAGGACATTCGCCATGCTTTTCTTGCCCTGCGCCGGCTTGAGAATCAGTACCCTCACGCGGCTCGCCGTAATACCCTGACCGGGAAATTCGACCGACTTTTTTCCGCCGAGGCTGAAATCTGCATCCGAGCAATCCGCGATGGTTTTTGGACTGTTGAAATCCATGTCGTCGTCCGCCTCGATCCGGAAGCGAAGCGGGAATTCCCCGGCTGTATGCGGATAAAGTTTCACGCTGTCGATGCGGATTGGCTTGCCCAATTCCACCTGCGCCCACGCCGGCGCACCGGCGGCAATGAACCCGGGCGGCCGGAACTCCGGCGCCATAAACCAGCGCGAGGCGCTGATCCAGCGAGCCAGCCAATCGCCCGGTGCCAGAAAGCCCATTGCCCATGTTCCGTTACCGCTCCACGCTGACGGCTCCCCTCCTTGGCTCGTCCATACTCGCGCCTTCCAGTAGCACACACGTCGCGATTCGAGCGGCCTCCCCGCATAGCCCATAAAGATCGACTGATCGGAAACCACCTTGCCGCTGTCCCATAGATCACCCTTGTCTGCCGACAGCAGTTGAGGGCTTGAAGCCACCAACACCTGATACGCCGTCTGGCGTTCACCCCGCTTGTTCGACTCAATCCGCCAACTTAGCCGCGGGTGGGCCACGTCGATCCCCAGCGGCTCTTTCAGGGACTCGCAGCGTAGATCCGTAACTTCCGCACTTCCCATCTCCGCCGCCGGAGCGGAGACGCACCAGAGGCAGAATACAAACGCGATAGTGGCAGGCGTTTTCCATTTCATCGTTAATATCTCCTTTATGGCATGGGCCCAAACTCACGGCAGGGGTTGCTGAAACGGTCGGCAGCCATGTCAGCGCATCCCATTGTTGGAAGGTTGAAGATTATATTCCTGCCCGGCTTGAGTGGCGAATGTAAGCTGCTGACCGTTTTGGGCCAACGCAACCGCCGCGCCCCCGCCATCTTTGAGTTGCAGCAGGGTGCCCGGCCAGGGATTGCGAATCGTCACACGCGAATCTTGTTCGCTCCGGATTCTGACGTATTGTACGCTTCCTTTGGAGGCGTGGCTGCTGACAAGAAACCCTCCCCGGGCTCGCAGGTTGGCGAAGCGGGCTTCCTTGAGGAGATTCCAGTTCGGGAAAACATGGATGAAGCCATGGTCACTCTGCAACAGAAGCAGGGTGACGTTGTTCACCGCGAAGGCGTTGTCGACGGTTTTATGGTTGGGCATGAGCACGATGTTGCTCGGCTCGATGGTTTGGGCGATGCGACTGCGCAGCCGGTCCACCAGTTCGTCTGCGGGATAGCCTCCCTGGGCCGCTGCGGCATAGACCTGGGTAAACGAATTCACCTGGTCCCAGTACGACGGGCGGGTGATCAAGGTGTTGACGAGCGCGGGACGGAATTTCGAATCCATCCCCTCGCAGGCGGTGGGATAGAACGGGTAGGTGTTGAAGGGATAGGGATTTTCCTCCGGCTTGTTCGCCCCCTCGGCGAAATCGAGCACCGTTTTACCCTTGTACTCGGTGGTTGAAAAACTGCTCAGGTGAGTGGCCACATCCTGCCAGTGCCCCCGCTCTTGCGGGTCAAGGCCCAGCGTCTGTGAGGCGGCAGCCAGCGCCTGGTAGAGCGAACGAACAATCGCCAGCGCGCTGGCGGGGTTAACGAAAGGCTTGCAGGTTTCATCCAAAGCCAGTTTGACGCAGTAGCGGTAGTCGGCCGAAGCGCCCGGGGATGCCGGCTCCTTGACGAGTTTGGCATCCCAGTTCTCGGCCAGTTCCTTGAAGAAGGGATAGGCGGTTTTGCGAAGGAACTCCTTGTCGAGGGTGAAGTCGTAATAGTCGCGGAAGTTGATGGCCAGTTCCGCGTTGTTGGGCATGTTGTGGGTTGAGGGATGCGACCACCCGTACGGGCCGGCGCCGGTCCGATAAGCCACGCCCTTTTCCTGCATGGCCTGGGCGGTTTCACGCGCCAGGGGCAGCAGATTGATCACCGAATCAAAATAAGGGATCGCCAGCTCAGGATGATTGATGGCGTACACGCCATACCAGGGATGCTGGTGGTTGTAATTGAGGTGGTAATCCGCCGACCAGGACGGCTTGTCCGAGGTGACCCAGGGCCCAAAAAGACCCGGCGGCAGTTTGCCGGGCCGCGCGCCGGCGCCCATCATGTACACCGATCCGTAAAAGAACCGTTCAAGCAGGGGCTCCTCCGGTAGCTCGATCTGCGACTTTGCCCAGTACTCCTTCCACCATTGGCGATGTTTCAAATCCAACCGCAGAACGGTTTCAGCCGAGAGCTTTACAACGGCTGCCTTAGTCGCGGAAAGCGATTCCTCCCCAACCACCACCAATTCCTTGATTCTGGAGAGGGGGAAATCGCCCGAAAAACTCACCGCGTTTCCGATCTGGGAAACCACCTGGACCCGCTGGCCCGGCTGGAGGCAAAACGTGTTCTTGGCTCTCAATTCGTCCGCGATTTCCGGACTGCTTGCATTGCCAAAAATCCTCGTCGCAATGGAGGCGTGGGTGACCCATCTGTCATCGGCTTTGGTGGATGAATCCCTCGTGATCCACTGGATGCCTCCCTCGACGCCAGCCCGCGAGGTGTTTGGAATTGGCGTCTTTTCCGACAGCCGTCCCAGATTGCCGGCGCGGGTCCAGGTCAAAACGGTTGTATCCAAAGGTGCTTTCCCCAGGTTCTCGATGTCAATCACCAGGAGGTTGTCCACTGCGAGAACCCGGGAGGTCATTCGCACTTGGGCATCCCCATGGGAAAAGCTGCTGCGCGTTTCCGCCCGAAAGAGATCCATTTCCTGGCGAAAACTCGCTTGGTGCAGTTGGGGAATTTCAACCGTGATTCCTCCAATGGGATAGGCCTGCTGGCCGATCCCAGAGTTGGACTTGGGCTGGTTCGGGTTGAGATAGCCGTAGTGGCCTGTAGGCGCCCAGAAATCATTCTTAGCTATATAAAACACCTGGGTGGACGGGGTGCCGGAAACGACCACCCCCACATCCCCATTGCCCAGGAGATTTCCATCGGGCAGATGCGCGAGGGGCGTTTTGGTGCAGGGTGCCAGCCTCAGCCCCTGGTTGCGGGCGAGAATCCGCTCGATCTGGCCGGACTCGGTGGTATCGGGGGAAAGAGCCCAGGCATGGGAGAAAGCAAGAAAACCGAATAAAAAGGCGTATGCTAGGTTGTTCATTAGTGTTCTCCGATCTTTACGGCTCCTTGCGCGGCACATTGCCGCTGGAGCCACGGTAGCACCTTCGCAGCCCAGCAAGCGCCGTGCTCGCGCAGTCCCGCGCCGCTGAAGTGAACGCCCTTGCCATTACTCTCGCGCAATTGGCCTTTCAAAGCATCGCTGTCCGGGCCTTCAAGCGCCAGACCGTCCCGCCAGACCCCGGCCTGAGCGGCGCGAATGTCGTCGCTGCCTTCATCGCCCGGCACATGATAGCTCGCCTGCGCCACGAACCACGGCGCATCCCAGCCGATGTCTCGGCGCGAGTCGCGGATGATACGTTCCAGATACTCCCGGTAGAGCTGGCCCGGCAACGTGCGCGTGGCGTCGGGTTGGTTGGCATCGCTTTCGCCTTGATGCCAGAGCACGGCGCGAAAGCCGTGCGGGCCGACCGACTTCAGCCGTGCAATAAAAGCCGCATACAGCGTGCCTTTGCTGGCCCATTGACCATCCGGCAGTTTTTCCACTTGGGCGAGGCCCGTCGGTGGATTTTGAACGGTAGCGCCTTTGGGCAACCACACGCGAACACTGGTTCCGCCGATGCCGCAGGCAATGATGCCCACGGGCACATTTTCCTTTTCCACCACCGCATCGGCAAAGGGAGGGATGAAACTGCCGCCGCCGCCGCTCGCGCCGGGTTGCGGATCATCCGCGATTCGCCAGGCCTTGCCGTCAAAGGACGCCACGCGCCGGGTTTTCGTCGTCTGCCTCTGCGCGCCGTGATTCGCCGCGTTCGATTGGCCCGCGATGACAAATACCTCGCCGATGCCCACATGCGCCACGCCGCCTTTCGCGATCTCCTTCCCACCGTTCATCACCCGGACCTCAAGCCGCCACCAACCACCCGCCTCCGACTCCAGCGTTCCCGCGAACTTCCTACCCGTCAAAGATTTTCCGACACGTTGCCACGGTGTCTCACGATGCTCATCGAGCAACCTCGCCTCGACGTACACCTCCGCCATTTTCAGTTCCGCAGAAATCTCACCCGCGATGAACACCAGCCCCTTTCCCGGACTGCTGCGCTGCACCACCGCAAAATCCAGCGGCGCGGTCAGCGTGATTTCCGCGACTGGCAACGCCTCGGGGACAGCCTCAACACGCCCGCACATCAACGGGACGCTCAGCAACGCGATTGCGACAGATCTCGTCATGACTATTTTCCTTTCACCTTTCGTGTCCTATTTGAATCCTGGGTTATGAATTTGGTTTTCGGGTCTCCCATGCTTTCGAAAAGATCGAATTGCCGGACAGGAGATGGACCCGTGTTCTTCAGGCGGACGATCTGGGCGCTGATCGGGGTAATCAATAGTTTGCTATAAATCGGTCCATAGGCGAGGCTGATGAAAACCGTCTTCCAGGAACCATCCGGGTTTTGGACCTGCAACTCGAACTTCTCGCCGACACCACGGCGGTGCTGCGACATGTCGAGCGTGAACTCAATGCGGTCGAAGGTCGCGATGCGACCAAGATCCACGCAACCGTTCTTCATGGGCAAGCCCGCCGTCAGCGATCCTGCAGAGACGGCCGCCCTGGCCAGCGGTTCGATAGGTTTGTCATACTCCAGTTTGAGAATGGCCACCGGCTTGGCATCCTTGGCTGTGAGCCACTTCTCCGATACAAGTTTGGCGGAGATCGCCGGTCGTTTCACCTCGCCATCGAGCGTGTACACGTAAACGACGTTGTCGCGAAACACACAATTGGGCCAGGGCGTCCCGCGAACGCTCCTCACGCTCTCCCCGTATTTATCCAGCCACGGCGCGGTGGCCTTGCCGGGCTTGGGCTGGCCGTCGAGCATCGGCGGCAGGCCGAACAGATAATTCCGGTCCGCGCAAGCAACCTGAACCAACGTGCGGATGCGGTTCTCAGGCAAGGAGAGGTCTACCACATCGGCGATCCGCGCCTGCGGAGTCACTTTGAGCTGCTGCACTTTCCCGTCTTTGTAAGTGCATTCGACCGTCGTGTTGCCGGCAACATGCAATTTGAAGTCCACATCCCAATCCTCCGGCCATGCCGGGAGCAGGAGGATTTTCTTCCCATCGCTTTGCACAAGCATGCTCTGGAGGGCATTGGCGCAATTGGCACCGTGGTCGCAGTCGGGCGTGGCGTCCATCTTGAATTCCCAGAAAGCGGGAAAGCGCGGACGCACGCAATCGATGGGATAAGCGCTGGCCTCATCCTGTTCGAACCAGTTGCTGAAGCGGTCGTTGAAGTTGATGCTCGCCAGCCGGGCCGCCTCGCGCGGCAGTCCGAGATAGGCCGCCTGCACCGGAGCTGCCTGCCAGCCGCCGGTCTCCACGGCCTGCTCGTCACGTGTCCCATCCAGACTCGTGGTGCGGACATGGAACGATTGCCGGGCCATCGCCAGATGCTCCGGGGCACCTAGCCATGCCTGGCGGAAGGGATAGACCGAATACAATTCCGGGGTTTCGCAGATCACGCGACCCGGATTATATTTCTGCCCGACCGCCAACAGGTCCATCCCCATGATACGGCGCACCGGCAGATCCGGGACAATCTCCAGCAGCCGTTTAAAATTAGCGCGCCGGGTCTTATCGATGTCAAACGAAAGCAATTTCCCGAGCACGAAGCGCATCGCTGTGACTTCGGTGTTCGGGTTGGTGGAGTTCATAAAGGTTTCCACAGTCCCCGCCGGAAACATTACCATCTTGCCCCGGCCGTCGCGCTTCGGGTAGTGCCGTTCATAGAAGAGCAGCGACTCATCGGCCCACGGCAGGAGGATTTCATCCAGGAACTTCCGGTCCCGGGTAAAGTCGTAATAGTCGCACATCATCGCCGTGGTCTCGATCGTGGCCAAGTAATGATAAACCAAATGCGCCGGTACTTTGGGAAGCCCCCACACGCCCACGTTATACCACTGGCTGGCTTCGTAGATGAACGCCCCCTCGTGATTGAACGTCTTCTTGCACCGGTCGCGGCAGAACTCCAGCCCGTCGCGTACAAATCGCATCCCGGGCAACATGGTGTCGAAATCGCCGCGGGCAGTCATGGACCAGTAGGGATGGCGCGTGTTCTGCCACATGCACGGCAGGCAATTCCACGGCCGGCAATCGGCGTTGCGTGGAGCGGTCAGTTTCGGGCCGCCTTGTTTCGACCCCACCGGCGCGTCCATTAGGAATAGCGAGCCGTTGAAGGGCGGCGGGACAGGTCCGCGGCCTGCGGCAGCCTGGCAGAAGCGTTCAAGAGCATAACGCTGGGAGATCTGGAACGCATTGGTCTGGGGCGGAACAAACCGGTAATCCTTGAAAATGGATGCGGAGACCGGAAACTGCACAAACCGGCACTGGTCGAGATCGACCGGGGCATCGCCGCAGCCAGTCACGAAAATGTGGCTGCGCTCCCAGAACGCCTTCCACCAGGCGCAATGGGCCTCCCAATCCGATCCGACAGGCTTTTCAATCTCCGCAAGCCACGCCTCCGGCGTCGGCGTCTGGCGGGAAAGGACCCGCACCGTCAAATCGATCCGTTTGAGGTTCTTTGCGATCAGCGATCCCTTGTCATTGCGGCCAAACCCCTTCCGAACGAATCCCTCTCCTGAAAGACGGCAGCCGGAGGTGCGGTAAAGCAGCGGGTCGCGATGGCGGTTTGCGGCGACGAACTCAGGCGTGTTCTGCGCCTCGAACAATTTGGCCCAATTACTGGTGTCGTTACGGTAATACCACACCAGCCGGTTCTCCTGGTCCAATTTTTCAGCGGCTGAGCGGATCGTCTCGAACGAGGCCGTCGCGGTCCGCAGGGAGGCGGAACTGCCGGTCACGCGTAGAACCGGGTGGTTGGCGTCAATCCAGACTCGCAGGTCGATATCGCCAGCCGTAATCTCAATCGCGCCGTCGCGCAGCACGAGACGCTGGCTGAAGTGTGTCGTATCGAGAGCCGGTTCAAACCGGACGCGCACCCTCCCCAGCTTCGGCAGCAGATGATTGGAATCAAACGCATCACCCTTGGCCACGTAGAAAAGCAGATCACCATTCGGCTCAACCCAGACGTTGGCCCCCACGTCGCCATTGCCCAGCGGCATAGAACCAAAAGAAGTCTGACTCGGCGAATCCCACACAACGTTGCAGGCATCCAACGTGAATCGTGACTGTGACTCCACAGCGGGCGTAGCCGGGACTGCTGCCGCCCCATGCGCTTGCATGACTGCCGCCAACAAACCCGGTAGAATAATCCGATACCTTGAAATGAGCGTGGTGTTCGTTTTTATTTTCATGTGAGCTTCATACTGGATTAGAATCTTCTGTAACCCGCCTGTTGCGGTCATTGACCCAACTTCTTGACTGTGAGTTTGTTGACCGGCTGGCTTGGACTCTTCTGCCGGGACAACGCCGCAAGCCATCCCTGGGCGTGAGCGGTCAGGCCATCGGCATTGAAGTGGACGGTGTCGGCAAGGAATCCATTCTTGTGGTTGCTGTCAGTTTCCGGTCCCTGGAAGACACCGGGCTGTCTCTGGATGACCAGTTTCTGACCTGCGATAACAGCCTGCTGTCTCTCGACTGTGGCCCCTTTGGCGGGATGGTAGGACGCGAGTGCCACACCCCATGGCACGGCCCAGCCGGCATCCTCTCGTGATTGCGTGATGATCCTGCCCAGTGTGGCGGCGTACGCTTCCGCTGATGTGCCCAATATGGAATCCGTTTCTCCCTGATGCCAGAGCACCGCGCGGCACCCTTGTGGGCCAACCAATTGGAGCGCCGTCTTTAAGCGCACGTAGCATCCCTGCGGCGACGGCAGTGGCGCCCACTGCCCCACCCCCGTCGAACCAACACCAAGACAAACAAACCCGACGGGTACACCCGCCTTCTGCACGAGCAGATCGCCCAGGATGGGCCAAGGCGAACCGCCACCTCCGGTCGCACCGGGCTGCGGATCATTCGCGTGACACCAACGGCCGGTTCTGAAATCACAGCTCGAAACGCAGTCGGATTTTGCGGCTTGCCGCGGTTGGCCATAATTGGCGGAGTTCGACTGGCCGAGGGTCACAAAGACGTCGCCGATTCCGACATGCTGCACAGTTGCGGTCTTCACGATTTTGCCGCCCTGCTTGACCTGAAACTCAAGCTGATACCATCCCGCCGCAAGATCAAGGGTCTTAGTAAACGAATTTTTTTCGGCATCCAAGGCTGTCCAATCTTTGGTGGTCTTCAGGTGGGTCCTTTCCACAACCTTCACTTCCACAGATTCGCCGTTTGCAGTGCAGCGAACCAGGAGCCGGCCCATGTTCTGCTCATTGCGCTGAATCACTGATCGTTCATTGGGAGATTCAATCTGCAAGGCCAATGGAACGACTGGTTTTTCTACCGGATCAGACGCATCCTTCTTCAACTGCTGCGTTGGGGCCGCCGGTCTCCGCACGGGGCCTTCAGCGATGAAATTGAACACCGGCCCGAAGTAACTTTGGGGTTGCGGTCGCGACAGTGTGGGCATGACCAGACTTCTGCTCGGCAGGAATAGCCCCTCCTCCCAGACAACGCCAGGTGACGCTGCAACCTTTGTATCAAAGAAAAACGCTTCTCCATTCGGCTCGGTCAAAGCGCCAATCACATATTTGCCCACCGGAAGCGAGCGAGGCGGAATATTCACCAAGAAGACGCCATTGGTTGCCGCGGTGGAGAGCGGAATTTGGACTCTCACCAGTTCCTGGCCCGCGGGTGTCCAGAGAGCCACTCCCACCGGAATGGTCCCCTGCAACTTGCCATCCCCATTTTGATCCACCAGACCCAGCGCTGTGATCTTTCCGTCCGACTCCAGTGCAAAGCGGTAGCCCACCACAAAGGCGCCGCGGTTGGACGGGCCTTTAGCGGTGAGTGTGAAGGCCGGAGAATCCTGCTTCGGCGGTTCGGCATGAAGTCCGGAGGCCAAGAGAATCAACAACCCATGAAGGATTCGATTTCGGATTTTGCGGTTTATTTTCATGTTTTAGTCTCTCACTCCGACTCGTTTGATTGAATCGCGTCTGGCAGGATGGATTGGAATTGATAGTTCCCGCCGCCAACTTCGAATATCACAACGCCCTTTTCGAAACGAAGGAATCTCATGTCCTTCGATTGACCCGCGGGCTTGCCGGATTCGGTAACGGCTTCAACGCTCTTCGCCGGGACATGCACCGTGGCACTTGTGTTGGCCGGTATCGCGACCTCCATCGTCAACGTCGATCCCTCGCGCTGCCAGTTGCTGACGATGCGCCCGTGGATGGAATCAAAATAGCCTTTCGCCCATGTGACTTCAGGCATCATCTCCGGCTTGATGATGAAATGTTTGAACCCGGGCTGCGACGGATCGTTGCGGATTCCAAGGATCGCCCGGTAAAACCAGGCGGTCGAAGGACCACCCAGCGACGGCATTTGCGCCATCCCGCCCCGCCAGGTCTCCATGAAGACGCCGTCCTTGGCGACCGTGTGGAAACTGGGCCAATCTTTCTGATTCATCATTCGGCCGACCAGATCCGCCCGCCCGAGATCGGTCAGGCCATGAAGCAGGTAGGGATTGCTGACGAACCCCGTATTCACATGATCATTCCAAGCCTTGATATTTTCTTCCAACCGCTGGAGCACAAGGGCTTTCTTATCCTCCGGCACTACGCCGAGGGCCAGCGGCATGATAAGGGAGGCCTGGGAGTCCTTGGCCCCTGCATACAGCCCGGTTACGGGGTCGAGATGCTTCTGATTGAAGATTTCCCGTGTCTTCTCCGCGATGGCCCGATAGGTCGCGGCATCCTCATTGCGTCCAAGCAAATCCGCACACTTCGACAGGATGTCGGCATAATGGATGTAAGCCATGGTGGAGACCAGGAACATCGGGGTGCGCTTGGGCGGACCCCAGCCTTCGATGCCGACCTCGATCCAATCCGAGGCACCAGCCCATTCCAATATCCCGCCCTTGACGTCGGCCTGCTTCTTGAGCCAGGAAAAATACCGCTGCATGGGCTCATAAGCCCTCTTCAAAATCCGGACGTCGCCATAATACTCATAAAGCCGCCAGGGGGTATAAACAATCATGCCACCCCACCAGGGATCATTCCATGTATCAATGTGCCCGATGTTCGTGGGAGCGACGGAGGCAACCCGGCCATCTTTCTGTTGCACATCCGCATAATCCTGCCACCATTCTTCATACAGGGTCATCGTTTCGGTCAGGTAGCTGGCAGAATCAAACATGTTCTGCATGTCCTCTGACCACCCGGCCTTCTCGCGGGTGGGATCCAGCGGATAGTTCAGGACATAATTCAAATGCGTATGCCTTCCTATCCGGTGCAGATCATTGAACAAGACATTGGAGCATTCAAACGCACCGCACGACTTGAGATC
Source organism: bacterium (assembly GCA_037133395.1). GTDB lineage: Bacteria > Verrucomicrobiota > Kiritimatiellia > RFP12 > UBA1067 > CAIZQW01. The sequence continues at coordinate 26,628 of JBAXOG010000010.1, forward strand.
CGCATGGACCACTTCAATGCTGACATCCTCCGGCGCGGGCAGTTGGTCCAATCCGGTAATGGTGAATTCCGGGCCGATGGTATGGACGAAAAAGCGCGGTTCAAGGACTACCTCGCGGGTGTCCCGGAGGGTGAAATCAACCACCACCGGCCCGAACACTTTTTTCATGGCAAGCTGCTGATTTCCCCTGATGGAAACCACATCACCGGGTTTGCCCTTGACCTTGATGCGCGGGAATCCGGTGTAAACGCGATCAAAGACATATTTGTTTCCATCCTTTCGCAGCGCCTTGACCGATTCGAAACGGCGCACGGGAGGATTGCGCAACGCCTGCAGTTTTCCTTTCGGCGCTTCCGCAAGTACCGCCGGCTTCCATCGTCCGGGAGGAACTCGAAAGACCGGCATGGCCCATCCATCCTGCTCCGCGTTGAGGTCGTGCGTTTCCATGGTCCAGAAATCATTATGGCGGATGCGTCCCAGGTCCGCGGTCCAACTATCATCGGTGCCGAAACGGGCGAATGACCCATCGGTGAATTCCACTTCAAGTTCGAGCAGCAGTTGCGGCACACCTTGCGATTTCTGCCACGCATTCCACCCCCAGGAAGGCGGACTGTGATAGCCGTTTCCAAGAATCGCGGCGATGCAGTTACCCCCCTGCTTCAGCGTGTGGGTGACATCCAGCGTGGTGTAAATCACGCGATACGCCGGATTGGCGAAGCGCGGGGCGATCATGAGGGACTCATCCGGTTTCCGGCCATTGATCAAGATGTCGGCAAAACCCAGACAGGCAAACCTAACAATCCCGCGTCTCACGGGCTTCTCAAGCATGACGTCCTTGCGGAAATACTGCGCTTCGTTGATGGCCACGGATGGGAACCTGATCCATTTGGCCTGCCAATCAGCTGCCGCTAACAAACCCATCGTCCACGTCGCAGGTTTGCTCCAACCGGAGGTTTTTCCACCATCCAACCATACGCGAACCTTCCAATGACATGACTGGCGCGAGACGAGCGTCTTGCCGGCATACTCAATATGAACCGTCTGGCCTGAAACAACTTTACCGCTGTCCCACAAATCGCCTTGGGCGGCGGCGAGTTTCGTCGGCGAACTGGCCACGAGGATTTGATAAGCGGTCTGCCTCGCACCTCGGGTTGACGACGATAGATTCCATGAAAGCCCCGGCCGTGTGACATCAATGGCCACAGGATCGGTCTGGCATTCGCAGCGCAGATTTTCAGCGACAGGAGAGGATGCGGCCGCCAACGGAATGGACAGGCACAATTCTATAAGGAAACAGAGAAACGGAGCGGGGGTGGATGTTTTCATATTGATTTCGCTTTTCTATTGGAATGACGGATCGAGAACCACGTCTTTGCGGCGCGATTCCGGACTGACTTTAAACTGGGTGATTTTCCCGCCGCTCAACGTAACTTCCACAGTGGTCTGCCTCGCCGCACACAGCTTGAAGGAGACGTCCCAATCCTTCGGCCAGGCAGGCAGCAGCAGGATTTTTTCCCCGACGCTTTGCAGCAACATGTAATGCGTGACGTTCATAAGGCCGCCGCCGTGGTTGGCGTCGGGAAGCCAGTCGGCATTGGGACCCCAGGTGGCCGGCCAGCGATACAGGCCATTGGCATTACTAATGCGATTGAGCAAGTGGGCCTTCGCCTCCTCGGTATTCCCCAGCAACGCAGCCAGGTTGCACTGGGAATCCCACCCGGGATTGATCCATTTGACCCCCCGCCGGTTCCATGTGACGCGGGCCTCGTCCAACATCGGCAGCCCCAAGCCCATCATGTGGTAAGGCCAAACCGGATAAAGTTCGGGATTCTCGCCGTTGCATCGCTTGGCGAATTTCTCTGCTGGACGGATATAGCGGATTTCCTTGCCGCCGGTCTTGACCGTCTCCATCGGCAGCAACGGCGCTGCAGCCTTCATATGCTGGAAGAACTGCCGTTGCTGGGCGCTAGTGGCAGACTCCGGCAGGGCACACAGCCGCGTTGTGACGGCGATGAGTCCGGCCACAGTCGGCGTGTCGTTGACCACCCCGATCTGGTAACATTCCAGCGCCTGCGTGGGATCCAGCACGATTCGGCCGTCGGCATCCTTCTTGAATCGCGTGTCAAAGAACGTCAGTGCCGAGGTGGCCAACGGAACGATGCGTTCCTTGAGGAATGGTTGGTCGCCCGTGTAGTCGTAGTAGTCGAGCATGAGCGAGAGGAGTTCCATGCTTTCGTTACAACTGTAGCGCAAATAAGGGCTTGCGATTTCGCCGGGCTGGCGGCCTTCACGGTTCCAGCCGTAATCACCGTTTTGCCAGGTACCAAAAGGCGTGACGGTCTCGGGGAAGTGGCAGCCTTGGGCTCCGAAGAACAATTTGGTGCGGGCTTCGTAAAAGGCGCGGAAACCTTCGTAGAACTTGAATGCCGGCATCATCTGATCGAAGTCGCCGGCCGGGAGCATGGAGTGGATGGCGTGGCGGGTGTTCTGCCACCAGAACCCCTCGCCCCAGCCACGGTAATCCGGGGTGTCGTTGATCTTCATCGGCGAGGGATCGACGGTGAAGATGCTGCCGTTGAACTTGATCGGGTAGGCTCCCCGGCTGGCGCACAATTGCTGATATCTCTGCAAGGTGTAACCGCGGCCGACGGTCATGTTCTCAGTGCCCATGCCCCCTACCCGGACGCCATCAATGTAGACCGACATCACCGCCGACTTGACATCGTAAGTACCGGCAATGTGCTGCCATTGGCCGCCCTTCACAGCGGCGGGGGTATAAACTGACCGCTGGCCAATTACAAATCGGACCCTCCCGTCGCGGAAGATGCCCAGACTGAAGCCGTCGCCCCGCCCCGGCGTGCATTTTTCGACAAGCTCGGGTGAGCCTTTGATCCATTTGACCCAGCCCTGAAGGGTCAGGCCGCCGGTAATCCCAGGCATGGCTGGCACGATAGCCGGCACTTCGGCGGTCAGCGGCGCGCTCTTGGCAGCGGCAGCAATCTCCGCCTCCGGCAGCACCTTTCCAGCGATCATCACGCCCGCGACTTGGGCCGTTGTCTGCGTGCTGGCAGGCGGTCCCACCCGCAGGGGTTGGTTGTTAACCGGTACCGGCAAGGAACTGTACTGGTCGCAGATCACCCAGGAGCGGCTCCACATCGAGTGCCAGTATTCCGTGGTCCGCGCCAGAGCCACACCCGCATCGGACGAACCTTGGGCCGCCACCTCCGCCAGAGCCAGCCAGGCGTCGGCGTTGGGCGTCTGGGCGCAGGGACTGGCAACACGAAGATCAAAGGTCTTGACCGGAGCTGGCGTCGCCAAGGTGCGGTGATCCGTGGCCTCAAAGCCCTCGGCCGTGAGCAAGCCGCCGAAGGTGCGATGCAAGAACGGGTCGCTCAGCGTATCGCGGATCGGCTCCAGCGATTGCAGCTTGATGGTCGCTTCGTAAGCCGGCGAGTTTTCGTTGCGATGATACCAGGCCACCGCGTCGCGTCGCGGGGCTGACGGGAAGATGTCGGCCGCCTGGATAACCGGCTCGGGCGATCCGCCCAGCGCCATGATGCCGGCTCGGCCTGTGGGCTTCTGCGGACGCTCTCGCCAGGACAGAATCCTGGCCGTCACCGTCACCGGGGCCGCCGACTCGCCCACGACATGCACCACCGGCTGCGCGGCATCAACAAAGACCTTCAGCCGAATCACCGACGCCGCCGAACCGGCTGTGATCTCGCACACGCCGTCCTGGATCTTCAACTCCTGCCGGAATGGCGCCCCCTTAACGAACGGATTGGGGGAGAGCGAGACACTCACCCAGCCGGCCTTGCACAACTGGCCGATCTCGCTGTGCGAGTCATTACGGCCCAAGTAAAAGTGCAGGTCGCCGTCCTGTTGAACCCACAGGTTGATTCCAAGCTCCCCATTCCCCAGCGGCATGGAATCGGCGGAGGACTTGCCCGGGACATCCCAAATAACATTGTAGCGGTCGAGTTCCGTTGCGAACAAACTACCCGACCACAGTGCCACGAACGCTAACAGGATTCTTTTCATAAATGCTCCCTCTCTGATTTCATTGTCTTCATTTGGCCGTTGACCCGCACCGACACTTGCCGGGGTTCTTTTGACGAGACTCGGTAACTCGTGACCTTGCCGTCCTTCCATTCGATATCCACCATGAAACCGCCCCGGGCAAGGAGGCCTTTCACCGAGCCGGTTGACCACGCTTTGGGGAGGGCGGGAAGGAGAGAAATTATGAAGGATGAATTATGAGGTATGAATGTGGGATCTCCCAGTTTCTTCCCTTGTTTCCATTCATCATTCATCATTCCGCATTCATCATTTCCCTCATGGCTTTGGATCAGCAGTTCGGCCACCCCGGCTGTGAAGCCGAAATTGCCATCGATCATAAAAGGCGGGCAGCAATCCAGGAGGTTCGCATACATGCCACCACCGAAATCGCCTTGAATTTTATCGTTGCTAACCGGGCGAAGCAGACGGCGGATGTAGCCATAGGCGCGTTCGGGTTCGCGTAAACGGGCCCAGATGTTGATGCGCCAAGCCAGTGCCCAGCCCGTGCTCTCCTCGCCCCGGGCGATGAGAGAGGTTGCCGCCGCCTTGGCCAACTCGGGAGTCTTTTCCGTCGAGATCTGAACACAGGGATACACGGCAACCAGGTGGGAGGTGTGGCGATGGGTACACTTCGGATCGTCAATGTCCCCTATCCACTCCTGAAGTTGTCCCCACCGGCCAATCTGCGGTCCCAGCAGCTTGGCCCGCCGCGCCTCCAACCGCTCGCCGAATTCCCGATCAATTCCCAGAATTCGGGTTGCCTCGGCGGTGTTGGCATAGAGATCCCAAACGAGTTGCTGGTCAAAGGAAACCCCCTTAGCCCACGGCCCATGTTCGGGGGACTTGCTGACTGGAGTGAGAAGCGTGCCATCGGGCTCTGCGATCAACTGGGTTTCCCAGAAATCGGCTGCCCCGCGCAGAAGCGGATAAACCCGCTTGAGGTAATCCTTGTCCTGGGTAAAGGCGTAATGATCCCAGAGGTTGCGGCAGAGCCATGCGTTGCAGGAGGGATAGAGAAAGGAGCCAGCGCCTCCGAAAACACCATTGTGGGCGCGCACGGTCCAGCCCTTTGAACCCTTGCATGCGACTGCGGTCGCCTCGGTCCAGACCGGCAGCGAGGTCAACATCCAGTCGGAGAACGGCAGGAAGCACTCGGAAAGATTGGCCACGTCCGCCGGCCAGTAATTCATCTCCACGTTGACGTCGGCATGGTAATCGCAAGTCCAAGGCGGGTTGTTGACCTGATTCCAGATTCCCTGAAGGTTAGCTGGAAGACTGCCCGGTCGCGAAGAGGCCGTCAACAAATAGCGGCCATATTGGAAACCGAGAACCTCCAACCCGGGATCGGCCTCCCCGCGCCCATAGCGCTCCAGCCGTTTGTCGGTAGTCAAAGAAAGAACCTCCGGCGGGACCGCCCCAAGGTTCAAAGAGAGTGGCCCGAATAGCCTGCTCTGCTCCTGCGCATGCTCGACAAGTAACTTTGCATAAGGCCGGGTGGCCGCTGCATCCACTATACGGGTCAGCGCCTCGTGCGGGTGCGGTCCACGCCAACCTTTACTGCGGTCGGGCAGGTAGGCAGTTTTGGCTCCCAGTAGCAGCGTAATGGCATTGCAACCCTTGAACCGAAGCGAAGCCGGAGGAAGCGAATCGGCGACCCCAACGCCAAACCAGGAGGCTGAAGTGCCAGCCTGAGCCAGGCCCGGAGGTTTCTCGGCTGAAACGGGGCGAACAATGCCGGGATCCCGAGCCGGCTCGGTTTCCGACGGACTCACGCGCAGATGCCCCAGAGGAATATATCGATTCTTGGAAGTGATTTTGAGTTCCTTGGCGGAATTAAGCGGGAAACAGACATACCCGCCAGGTACGGAAGTTTCGCCGATGAGCTTTCCATCCCCATACACCTGAACGCTGGCGCCTTTGGGCAGACTCGTTGTAAAACTCACCCAGCGATATTTGCCGCCCAGATCAAAGATGATGTCTTCCAGGGGGGCATTCAAACTCAATCCCCGGTCGAACCATGCGCCATCGAGCACGATGGGCTTGCCGCCCTCGTTGGTGTCATTGAAATCAAAATAGGGATAGGGATCGCGTCGGGCATTTGCGGTGGAGAGATAGGCATCAGCCTTGCCGTCCAGCACGGCAGCACCAGGCTTCATGCGGGGAACCGGTTTGTTGTCGTAGCCACTCTCCAGGACAGGGGTGACGCTCCCCCCGTCGGCAATCACGCGAACCTGCGACTCGTAGTCCAGTCCGTTGTTGAGAATCCCAGTACACGTGAGCCGGTTCTTTCCGGCGATCACATCGCCTCCATGCATATCGGCAAGCCACAGAGAGCCTGAGAATGCCTGGGGTTTGTCGGCCGTCATTCGCACAACAATCACGTTGGCGGGGTAACTGGCGATGACTTCCCGCGTGAACCACACCCCTCCCCGCACAAAGGTGGTGGTCTGAACCGCCCGGTCGAGATCCAATGTACGGGAGTAACCGGATACCTCTCCAGGCTCCCCGGCGGCACCGTCGAACTTGAGGAAGAGATCCCCGAAGGCCTGGTAAGCCGCGGATTTGCGTTCATCGCCGTTCCAGAGTGTTTTTTCGTTGAATTGGAGCCGTTCCCAATTGATTCCCCCGAAAACCATTGCCCCAAGGTGTCCATTCCCCACCGGCAGAGCCTCTGTCATCCACTGTGTTGCAGGCCGATCATAGCGGAGTATATTGCCTGTAGACTGCGCCGAAGAATTCGCAGCCGCTGCCACCAGCTGAAGCATTCCAGTCGCCAACACCGCCGCCGCAACGATCAATCTCTTTACGAAACGCTTCTTGATATTAATGCCCATTTACTCCTGTTTCAAAACTGAATCCACATTCCCACCCCCGGCGCTATTGAAAACTTTAGTGGTGTCGAGCCATTACTGGAAGGTGACGAGTGTTCCTTGGAGTGTCTGCAGCACAACCTGATTTTCCACCACCTTGGCTCGGGTCTTCGTTGTCGTACCCGTGATCACCCACCCGCTCAGATCGCTCGCACTTAAATTATTCGTGAAGCCCGTGAACAACACTCCCGGTTTCGGCATCTGCCCCGAGACTTTGGTGACATTCACCGTCACCACCGTCGGCAGAGAAAGATTGCCGTTTACGTAAACGTCCGTGTTTCCGGAAGTGGTGTAGTTCCAAGCATAAGAGGAATTCAGCTTCATGACTAGGTTCGACACGGTCAACCTGCCGATGGTGCTGGTGTCAATGGCGCCGATCGTCGCAAAATTGGTCACCGTACCCGCCACCACACCCGTGCCGCCCAGAGTACCCCCGACCACTGTCACGATGCCTGTGATGGTCCCATTGACAGCCAGACTGCCGTTGTTTACAGTGGTTCCACCCCGATAGGTATTCGCCGCCGAAAGAATCAGCGTTCCACCACCGATCTTCGTCAGCGTGCCACTATTAGTCACCGGCCCCATCAGCGCGAGACTCCCTGTGATATCGAACGTTGCACTGCTCGCCATGTTAATCACATTGGTAATCGCCCACATCCCGCCTGCCCCCGCTATCCCGCCGCCCGACAGAGTCACCAGATTCGTACTCATTGCAAGGTTGTTGCTGACACTGATGAAACCGCCGCTGATCGTCGTGACACCACTGTAGGTGTTCGCCCCTCCAAGAGTCAGCATGCCAATTCCAATTTTGGTCAGGGCACCCAGGTGGGTACCGTCAACATTATTTAACTGGCCACTGTAGATCGTGTTCTGGTTGTTGTTGCCAACACTCAGGGTGACCGTGCCCGCCGCGCCCGTACCGCTGGCCGTGGAGCCGTAGCCTAGGCTGATGTTCCGCGTTCCTTTGAGTCCGCCAAGGACGAAAGTGTTGTTTCCGTTAAAACAGATTGACCCTGTATCGAGGGCGTTCATGTCCAGCGTGCTGTTCTGCAGGGCATTGACGCTGCCGAGGCGGAGCCCCTGGTTAGTTGGTTTTGCCGTCGGCGCTGCCACAGTCTGGATGCGCGTGTCGCCCGTGTAGGTATTGGCGGCGTTGAACGCGACGGGGTCCTGATTGGGAAGGTCTATGCCACCCGTGATATACACCGTGCCAGCCGTCCCGGGGGTCATGCCCAAGGGATCCTGAATGATCCCGCTGATGGTTGTGGTCCGCCCCCCGGTTCCAATTCCATTATTGGCATTGATATTCAGACTGTGACCGTTAGAGTTGGCCGTGCCCAGGGTGATAGTGCCGTTCAAAGTTATGTTTCCGTCGCCACCGTTAATCAACGCCGCGCCGGTGTTACCGCTCTGAACAACAAAGTTATTACCATATGTTGTCGTAACCGCACTGAACCGCATGGTGACGTCGTTACCACCAGAACTATCCCCAAGATAAACTGTCGTACCCGTGCTGAGACCCAAATCGGCATTGGCCGCTCCTGCCCACAAAGTTCCTGCCTTAATGATGGTGGGGCCAGTATAGGTCTTGTTATTACCGACCAGAGTCAGCGTGCCTGAGCCACTCTTGATAAAACCCTGAGTTCCCTGCAAAGCAGAACTAATAGTCACAGTCTGATTACTCACAATAATGGCCGGAACACCGTATGTTGTCGCCAGCGTCACCGGCGAATTGGATACCGTCAAGTTCTGGGCGTAACTATTGTTGTAAACCAGCGTCCCGATAGTCCGTACAGAATCCACATTAACATAAAGGCCGGCATTAATATTAACCTTGCTGAAATCTGCCACAACATCGGAGCCGTCCGGGACGGAATTCGTCCAATTGGCCGCCGTGCTCCAGGCGCCGTTGGCCTTGTTGGTCCAGACACTCGTCGGCTGAGATGTGTATGACGGCACTGCCGTGACAACCAACTCAAGTTGTTTGAGACCGGTGTTGTTATTCAGCGTGGCGGATACTCCAGGTGGCGGGGTCAACACAAAGGAACCGGGGCCAACTACGTTGCTTCCATACTTCACCAGCGGATAAGTCCCCGTGGCGGGCCAATCGCCGTTCCGCACTACAACATTGACGGTTCCCGTCACGGAAAGTCCACTGATGACGTTCAACGGAGCAACCGTGTCCTGCAAAGATCCGAAATCGAAATCGAGGGTTGTGGTTCCTCCCGTGCAGGTCAGACTGGCGCAACTCCAGGCCCCGCCCATCACAGCACTCACGCTGTTGGTGGCGCCGTCAGCCACAAGAATGGCGCTATTCGAGCAGGAGCCGCCAGTGACGCCGACAAACTTGCCGGCATTTACCCAGGTCGCGCCGTTGTAGGTGTTCGCGCCAGACAACGTCAGAGATCCGTTACCGATCTTGGTCAAGGAGAGTGTGCCCGCCGTATTCTTGAGCGTTCCGCTGAAGGTACTGGTCGCATCTCCGTCACCCACCGTCAGTGATGCGGAGCCGGCCACACCATTGGAAACCACCCCCGCACCAGACAACCCGTTGATCGTGTCGCTATGGCCATTGAGGTCAAGAATACCTGCAAGGGAGACATTCCCCTTGCCGCTACCGTTGGGTATCTGGTCGTTGGCTCCCAGTTGCAACGTTCCTGCTGTGATCGTGGTATCCGCCTGGTAATCGTTACTTCCGTCGACGTTACTGAGAGTGACAACTCCACTGCTGACAAGTGTCATACCGCTGGGTCCAGTCACTTTGTTACTCAGTATAACCTGACCACCACCAATAAAATAGGCGGAAGCCAAATTGACTGTGATCATGCCAGCCAGTGTGTAAATACCGTTACCATTACTACGAAACGCCCCGGGAAAACCTACCTCCCCTGATCCCGCTGACGTATTCACGATGATGTCGTTGGCAAGCGTGAGAGATAAATATAGGTACAACTGCGCCCTGTCTGTCGCGGATGTGCCTATCGTGATGGGGCCTCGCCCCCACTGGCCCTTCGTGATCGCCCCCGGACTGCCTGAGTATGACGCTTGATCGACATAGAATCGAATACCTACACCGCCGGCGGTCGAACTTCTCAGCGTCATTCCACCTGAGAAGTTATTATTAACATTACCAAGGGGATAGTTCATCAAGGAATTGGTGCCTTGGAAGACCAGCGCCACTGGTTGGGATGGCCCCTCCGTTATCAAAGAAAGGACTCTGGTCGAGCCTGACCAATTGACGGGGGTTACGGTGAGTGTGTTTGTTCCGGAGCCGCTCCCGCTGTTGGTGATGATTCCACTAGCTGATCCTGGCGCCAGGTTGGACACTGTCACACTGTAACCGTTTAAATCGAACGTACCTGCAGTCACCGTAAGGGCCGAGAGGCCCGGAATCGCTGTGGACGAGCCTGCTTTCAAGGTGCCGCCATTGACCGTGGTCGCACCGCTGTAGGTGTTCGAACCACTGAGTGTCAGTGTGCCTGCGTTGGTCTTGGTTAACGATCCGAGACCACTCATATCGCCATTGACCGTTATATCGTTTGCCCCCGCGAACGTGGTGTTCGTCGCCAGCACCAAGGGGTTGTTGATCGTCACGGTTGCGCCATAGTTCGTCACCACCGGCATCACGGCGCCGTTGTTCATAAAGGCATTCGTGCCGCCCGCAAGTGTTACCGTCCCCGCTCCGAATATCATGCCATTGTTGGTGAAGATCCCGCTCCAGTTGTTGCTCGAAGTGTAGGTTCCCGCGACGTTGAACTTGAGAATGGAACTGACGCTGCCATACTGGGATGGCGCGCCATTAGTCCAGTTGCCGGGCGTGTTCCACACTTGGACACCTGACGCCACATTAGTCCAACAAAATTGCGCCTGCGACGTCCCGGCCGCCAGCACCGCCGCCCCAACAATCATTCCCATTACAAACCGATTCTGGATACGCATTTAATCTTCTCCTGTGTCAAAACCGAATCTTTGACTGAACGCTTACAGACACTTCATATTATTCGCATTTAATTAGCAAAGTATAAACCTTCTGGCGAATTGACACTAGTCGCTCAAATGAGCGACTAGTGTCCCGCCGTCACAATCCGCCTTATTTCCGCCTCAAATTCAGCCTGGAGCTCAGCCTGTACCTTGTCCTTCACGCCAGGCTCGAAGAGTGCATCAAGCGATTCGCAGGACCCAGCCGACTTTACCTTCTTCTTCATGAGGGAAAGCAGCAAATCCTTTGACCAGTGCATCAAGGTTGGTTTCTTCGCAGCTTTCGCAGCTTCGAGTACCTTCTCGCGCTGACGAAGGGTCAACTTACAATTCGTGCCAAAGAATTTTTTATTCAAGACGACATCCACGCGAGCGGAGAAGTTCCCCGCGTCGGGAATGTCCATCCACGTCTCGTATGCTTTGTCGATTTCCGATTTTGAACAGCCAAACCCCATCAGTACCGTCTTGGACAAAAGGATGTTTCCTTCCGGGGACATGTGGCAGCCGTCACCCGTCAGCCCGCGCAAGGGAGTGGCCGTTTTTACGGCTTCAACGAACACGTTATACAGATCCACCAGTTTACAGTTCTTCCGTTTCGCCAACTCGCGCAGAAACGCACTATATTCCCCCAACTGCTGGGTTTGCGGTGAGTTCCACGCACCGTAAGCCGTGGTTGTGAAAAGGATCACCTTAATCCCAGCCGCTTGGCACTGGTCAACGATGGCGGTCATATTGATCTTATACTGGTCGAGCGGTACACCCTTGGCACCATGAATCACGTCGTTCATCCCGCAACTGATTGTCACCCAGTCCGGTTTCTTATCAATAACGTCGCGCTGAACCCGTGCCAGCATATCGTTAGATTTGTGTCCGCCGACCCCGGCAGGAAGCGGTTCAATCGTGATGCCGTTTGCCTCCAATCCGGCAACAATCAGCCGCACATAGCCATGCGGAGTCGTCCACCCTTGTGCTGTGATTGAATCGCCCAGGAAGGCGACCTTGTCACCCGTTTTGATGAGTATTTCCGCGTGTGTCGCTAACACCGTCGATGCAACAACCATCAGGATTATTATCTTTCGCATGTTGTTATTCATTCCTTTTTCTTCATGATACCTCTTTCATCAAAAAGATGTTAGTCACTCAAATGAGCGACTAAGGAATGACATGAGGGCATCACGCTCAGAGTTGGCGAAACTTGGCGACGGCTTGGGCGCGGCTATGGACGTGAAGTTTCTTGTAGAGACGCCCGACGTGGGTCTGAACTGTCCAGTAACTGATATTGAGTTTCTCGGCTATTTCTTTTTTCAGAAAACCTTTAGCCAGCAATTCCAAAATTTCGACTTCGCGGGCCCAGAGGTTGGAATCGGGATCCGCCGTAGGTGCCGATTTCTTGAAGGCCTGCACCACGCGCCGTGCGATACTCATACTCATCGGAGCTCCACCCTCGAGCACCTCCTGGATGGCCTCAATCAACTGCGCTGATTTAACCGGCTTCAACAAATAACCGCTGGCCCCGGCCGCCAACGAATCAAACACCGAATCAGAATCGTCGTACACGGTGAGCATGATCATCTGGGTCTCGGGGATCTCCCCCGCGAGCCGCCGCACGCATTCCACGCCGTTTATACCGGGTAATTTAATGTCCATCAGTACCACCGTCGGCCGCAGGGAAGGCAGTTCGGCCAGTGCCTGCTCGGCATCGGGAAACGCACCCACGCAACGGAAGGAGGGCTCGCGCCGCAACATGGCTTCCAGGTTATCGCGCAACAGGGCGCTATCCTCGACAATCGCGATGGTGACCTGTGGTTTGCTCATGACTGTGTCCTCTGGACAGGCAAGGTTAGTTCGACCACCGTGCCTTTACCGGGTGTACTGTTTCGCTTAAATTTTCCGCCGACAGCTTTCATACGTTGGCGCATATTGCCAGAACCATGCGCCATTGACAAGCCTGGGGTGTCGATGAATCCACAGCCATTATCAGCCACCGTCACAATAAGTTCCCTGTCCCGTAGCGCGATGTTAAGAGTGACCTCCGTGGGTTGGCCATGCCGGACGGCGTTGTGTAAGGCCTCTTTCGCGGCGAGAAACAAGTTGTGGCGATGCAATGACGTCAACGGCAGATCTGGCAACTCCCCTGCCACGTCAAAGCGCGACGCCACTCCGGACAGTTCAAGATAGGCCTGGGCAAACTTGCAGAAGAAACTCACAAACCGCTCAACCGTGTCATTGGCCGGATTCACCGCCCAGACGATTTCCTCCAGGCGACGAACGGTCTGCTGGGCCTGGCCTGTGATTTGATGAAGTCGAGACTGGATCCCTCGGTTTTCGCCTGCCTCGTCCTGGGCAAGGTCGGACATCATGGCAATGCTGGACAGCTCGGCGCCTAGATCGTCATGCAGGTCCTGCGCGATGCGGGAGCGTTCGCGTTCGATGGCATGCTCGCGTTCAGATCGCAATCCCACCATGTACCGCCATGTGGCGAATACCAAGCTGGCAATCACGGTCGCGATAAGCGACCAAAACCAAAGTTGTTTCGTCACCGGTAGGATGATGTCCATGTCAATTCGTTGCGCCATGCCGCGCTTCCGATCATGCAAGCTGATCCGCCAGACGTTCTCTCCCGCGCTGACAATGCCATCCACCAAGCACCCGCTGGCAGTCCTGAGCACGGGTTGATATCGGCTATAGATGAAAAGGAAGCCATCACGTGCCCCTGCCTCGGTCAATTCTACCGTCATAAAAGTACGCCCTGCTTGCACCCGCTTGAGATCGGCGGCCCCGCAATAGATGTGCAGGTTGGAGCCAATAAATACCGGCAGCGACGACGTGGGATCTACCTCCGTAAACACCAAATGCTGGGAGGCTGAGGCAGCCAGCTGTGGCGTAGTCCATGTCCCTTCTGCCACACCGAGATACCGATCATCCCAGAAAGACCAAACCGCATAGCGCTTGGCGTGATCCATACCGGCCTGTTTGAAATCCAATGTGATCGCCTGTTCCCGGGTACTTGGATTCCACAGAAGGGCAACAGTCCAATCGCCCCACTCACGATGAACATGGCCGACGAGCCTCGGCCACTCCTCGCTCGTGCAGAGGTCCATCACCTCGGTCTGCTCCTTGGCCGGCGGGGTCATCACCTCAACATTACGCCAATACGGCTTGAAACTCTCCCAATACCAAGGATCCGAGGTGAAGGCCATCCCGCACGAGAGCCCGACCATGCTCATCCACGTCCGCACCAATGGCCAGCCGCCGGCGATCTGGCTGATATTCGCGATATCGGTACCCATATAATAACCATCGACATCAATGGCAAACCAGCGACCATGGAGATGATAGGATCGGAGCACATCGTTGATCCTGGAACGAATCTGATCCCGGGTGACATTCGCGCCGACCCGGCCCCCATCCATCGCGCCCACGCAGGCACGATCGGGTTCACCATTACTCGAATGCAGAAAAACAACTTCCCCCGCCGCCCGTCTCATCGCAGCGTAGTTCGCTCGGGCCGCCTCAAATCGCGTTTGCTTGCAATCGCTCACCTTACCCGAAAACTTGTAAAGAACCTTCAGGTAGGTGAATCCCTTGTCCGCCGTATCCCGGATAAACCGCTCACGCTCCGCTGACAGCCACTTCCGGCTTTCACCGCTCCATAAATCAAGGAACAAACCGGGACGCGCTCCGGTTTCAGCAATGCGCTTCGCGTAGAAGGAAAGACCTTCCGGAAACTGGTCGTTCGTTTCAGTCGACCCAGCGGGATTCAGGTAACAGTCGTCAATCTGTATGACCGCCGGATGTAACCGATCCGGATTCTTTAACGCCGAGTCAACGATCGCCAGCAGATCGGAACCGGTGATGTTACGAGCGAGGTAATACCAACTATTCCAGCCCGACAATGCCCCTTTGTCTGTACGCGCCCCATGTGACTGTCCCACCCACTTCGCCCATTGGGAGAGTGCCAACCGTGGCGGTTTAAACAAAAGCACGACTTGCTGTCCCCACCGTGTTTCACCGGGATCTACTGGCACATCACTCATCTCAGCGGAAATTGCGAGTAACATGAACCCATCAGGAGAGGGCTCGAAGGAAGCATTTACATAAGCGCTCGGGCTTCCTACCGGACCGAACAGGAATCCCAAGCCGTCCCGCCGGTAATACCCCCCGTATTCGTGGACACTCATGGGCTTGTCGATCAACGCAACAACCGGCGGCACAACAGCGGTAGCACTCGTGTCTAGCCGTGTAACCAGCCAATCCTTGGCATTTCCAGTCACCCGAAATTTTGCCTCTACCGGCGAGAGCGACATTAGCGAGACCGGTGCTGCTCCCGTATTGCGGATGCCTGCCTGAGCCATCATGCCCGCGCTGCCCGGCACCGAGTCGACTCGGAACAGGAGTTCCAGCCCGACATCGGGAAAGCGAATGGTCGTCACCTGACCGGTGCGCACGATTCCGCCCGAAGATGACAGTACCCGTTGCTTGCCATCTTTAAAAATTCTAGCCGACCACCCACCCGTGAATCCCGTAAAACCAGGCGCTGACAGCGTGAAGCTTCGTCCGTCAGCCGCCAAGGACGCTTGTACATGCACGGTTAGATTGGAAGAAGCCCACACCGGCCCTGTCACAACAACTAGCCACAAGGCGGCTATCAACGAATGAGAACCGGGGACACAGTTAAATATTCTACAATTTATAATCACGCTTTGTATTCTTCTAAGAACGTTGTCAGTCACACGTGGCAGTCTCGCCGTTGTGTGTGCCGACTCGTGCGTGTATCTTTTCGCCGAGGGCCTCAACATCGGCCAGGTCCTTTATACGGCCACTGGCTATCTTGTTGGCGATATAGTCTTCTCTCCCGATCAAAAAAATGGGAACGTCATCGATCTTATCCGACACTTTATGGATCACAGCGGTATCCCAGTCCATTCCAGAAAGAAATGTCAGAATGTCGATCCGTACCGGAGGCACACCAAGCTGGACGACGGTGTCGTCTTTGAAGAAATCTTCCCACGTGAGATTTGGAAATATGAAGCCAAATTCATTTAAAGCCCCAATAATGCGCTTGGCGTTGATCTCTGTTCGATGGACGAAAACATCGATGTCGCCCGTATAGCGCGGCGCACCATAATAGGCGAGCGCATACGAGCCTACAATCATATACTCAACGCCCTTCGAGTTGAACAATTCTAAAAACTCTTTGAAGTCTTGGGGAAGTTTCATACCACTGACTCCTCAAAAATTCGATAGCTGAAAAACGCTCTTGAGGCGACTTGCTCATCCAATAAGCAAGATCTTCAAAAGGGCTTCGTTTGCTCACATTTTTCAGTTGAATAACCCTGTCTTTCATGAAAAAATATTACCAAATCTTGGGGTTTGACGCAACGAATCATTGAAGAATACGACGCAATTACGCATCCCCGTTTCATTTTGTGAATTGAGTTTGCAGACGAATGTCCGAAGATGAGGATCCCACCTGCACGCCCCATTCACCGTGTGCCACATCAAGGCGTTTAGTCTCGGTGTTCCAAAATGCAAGCTTTTCATCCGGCACAGTGAAACTGATGTGCTTGGACTCGCCGGGCTGCAAGCTCACGCGCTGGAAACCACGGAGCATTAATCGCGGGCGTGGCGCGGTTACTGTCGGCGGCACGAGGTAGAGCTGCGCAACTTCGTCACCCGCTCGCGTACCGGTGTTTTTCACAGTTACGGTCACGGCCAGCGGATTTTCAGATGCTGCGATATCAGAATACGCAAACGTAGTATAACTCAGGCCGTGCCCAAAGGAGAAGAGTGGCGAGCCTTTGACGAACATGTAGGTAAAACCTTTGCTGATGTCATATTCATCCTGTGGCGGCACTTGCGCCTCACTGGCGTAAACTGTGTGCGGGAGCCTGCCAGCAGGATTCACATCGCCGAAAAGGACATCCGCGAGCGCATGACCGGCCTCCTCGCCGCCCCACCAGGCTTGCAGCATCGCCGGGGCATGTTCCTTCAACCACGGCACGGTCAGCGGCCCGGCGCTCATCTGTACGACGATAGTGCGCGGGTTGACGGCGAGTACGCGCTTGACCAACTCCTCCTGTTCGCTCGGCAACCCCAAGGATTTGCGGTCTTTTGATTCCGCTTCGATTCTAGTATCGGTTCCGACGCAAAGGATCACTGCATCGGCTTTTCTGGCCAGCTCAGTTTCCTTCTCCACCTGTGTCTGGTCAGGTAGTTTGACAATATAACTTTTGCTTTGTTCCTCCTGGTTCTTCGTGCTTGTCTCCTCCTGGAGGATTTCCACTGTGTTGCCGACGTGGTCTTTTATGCCTTGAAGCGCGCTGATACATTTATCCGGCGTGCCATTGTAGTTGTTCAGCACCACCCGATTCGCATAGGGACCGAGCACGGCAACGCGATGGAGCTTGGACTTGTCCAGAGGCAAAAGCTTGTCCCGGTTCTGGAGCAGGACGATGGATTCCTGTGCCGCTTTGCGCGCGACCGCACGATGCTTTGCACTGCAAATCACGTCCACGGGAATCTTGCTATAAGGAACGGCATCGAAAAGATCGAACTCGCCCAGCCGGAACCGCACACGCAGCACCCGTGATACGGCATCGTTGAGCCGTGCTTCGGTAAGTTTGCCGGCTCGTACGGCCTCCGGAATGTAATGCTCATATTCTTTGTCGGAGAAATCACAACCCGCCATCACAGACTGCGCGACAGCGTCCGCATAATTCATTTTCCCCTTGCTGTGGCCTTTGATCATCGTATCAACCCCGCCCAGATCGGAAACGACGAAGCCATCGTGGTGCCATTCATTTTTGAGCAGATCAGTGAGAAGCCAACCGTTCCTGTTGTTCGGCGTACCATTGATCGCGTTGTAGCTCGCCATAAGCGAACACGCCTTCCCCTCTACAACGGTATCGCGGAAATGAGGCAACCAATACTCA
This sequence comes from bacterium, assembly GCA_037133395.1. GTDB lineage: Bacteria > Verrucomicrobiota > Kiritimatiellia > RFP12 > UBA1067 > CAIZQW01. Next base: position 44,470 of record JBAXOG010000010.1, read on the forward strand.
CGCAACCAACGTTCCGGCATGATGCAGTCGAGTTTCTTACGATCTGTCTCGACGTTGTTGACGGCAAAATGCTTGAGTGTCGCAGCAATCTTCAGGTAATGAGGATCGTCCCCTTGTAACCCTCGCACGTAAGCCACACCCATGCGCCCTGTAAGAAATGGATCCTCACCCCACGCCTCGTGATTACGTCCCCAATACGGATTGCGCTCGATGTTAATGACAGGCGCCCGGTAGATGAGTCCCTTATGTTCGCCTGAGGCTTCCGGGTCAAGGTGCCAGCGATTGTAAATCGCCCGAGCCTCATCCGAAAGAACCGTCGCGACCTCTTGGACAAGCCCGGTATTCCATGTTGCAGCCATACCAATGCAGGACGGGAACAAGGTTGTCGACCGACCTCCCCATTTCACGCCATTGAGGCATTGGTTCCACTGGTCAGAACGAATGCCGAAGCGCTTGACCGTCGATCCTCTGTGATTAAGTAGAATCGCCTTTTCCTCCAGCGTCAGACGCGAAAGCAAGTCCTCCACGCGTCTCTCAAGCGGCAGGGTGGGATCTCGAAAAGATTCAGCTCCTGGCACATCGCCCCCAAATAGTGTGGCGAGCGGGGCCATCAATAAGACACCGAGGTTAACGAGAGTCTGTTTCCAGTATGCTGTCATGTTCTTTCTTCCTTTGCTGTTACTTGTGTGTTCATAAAAAATCCATTGCGCGATCCTGTATCACGGCTTAGGTGCGCTCGGTGGAAAAGCATTTTCCAGCCGGGTGTACTCCTCTTCAGTGATCGGGAGCACTGTGCCGTGCCGGAACTTGAAGGGGAAAACAAAACCCTCGCCTTTTGAAAATATTCCCTTTGGCAGATCGACTGTCACGAAGGATTGATACCCCAGCGATTTGGCGTAGAAGTCCACAATCAGGCACCAGACTTGGGAAACATCCGCCGATTTTTGTTTCATTGGAAAGCATTCGGGACCTTCAATGCCCACCGTGGTCGCCAGCGAAAAACTGGTGACCTCCTGCCAGTTCCCTGCAAGCTTCGCGCTTGATTCCATAATGATCGCCTTGCGCGCCTCATCTTTGGAAAAGCGGTGATACAAAGGACCATCCTGGACGATGGTCGTGTCGATGATGCTCCTCTGCCGTTCAATATAGACGGCGGGCGTACTGAATTCGCGAAAATTCCGCGTATGGCTAGCCCAGATCCGATGCTTCTTGAATTGATCACCCGCAGTCGTTGATGCCCAGAAAACAAGGTAGTCACCTGCATCAGGATCATAAATGGCTTCCGGTGCCCAGGCACACCCGGCATCGGCTGGCGCAACGGACACGAGCCGTGGTCCGTTCCAATTGACCAGATCGGCCGACTCCCAAATAACTAATGAGCGGCTACCAGATTCTCTGACTTTTTTCCACGTCTCCGGCCCGTTTCCAATCTCTTTTCTCTTTAAAAAAATGGATAAATCCGTAGCCATTAGAATAAATTTTCCGCCTTCATGCATTCGAAGCAGATACGGATCACGAACGCCTTTCTCGCTGATCGAACTGATGAGAACTGGTTTGGACTTGTTGAGGGCAGACCACCCCTGTCCATCCCGGCTCAACGCAAAGTAGATCTGCTCGCCATTCGGACTTTCGCCTTTGAATGTAGCAAACAGATAGCCACCATCGTTGGCCAGTGTCGTTAACGACGCTAGCAGCAGGACTGTGCAGAGTGTATGTTTTTGTTTCATGATCGTTTACCTGGCACTATTTATTCGACTTCTGTTCGACGCGATCCACAACGCGTAACTCCACGTTCATTCGCTGGTGCTCACGCAGGAGCGACACGTTCGGCCTTCTTTCGGAACTGACGCTGCCTACAGCCGCGATAAATTCTTGCGGCGTTCGTACGGCGCGTTTGTCAACGTTTTGTATAAAATCGCCGGTTCGAAAGCCCATCTTGTAAGCCGCTGATGTCTCTGGCGCTACAGTGACAATCACACCCGTGGCGTTTTCAGGAACTTGGAGCGCGGAGAATTCCATCTCCTCAAGCTCCCGTAGCTTTGCACCCTGCCAGTCGCGAAGCGGCTTGGCCATCGCAGCGGGAGTTTGCCGTTGCTCAATTTCAGGAAAGGCGGGGATGCGTGCGAGGGCTTTCAGGCGCGGCGATGTCACGCCGAATTGATCCATTGAAAAATTCTTGAACCCAAGTTTTAGAGCTGGCGATCCCTCCTTCACTCGGTAATCCCCTTTGACCGGATCGACAAACATCGGATCCCCGACAAGCGAATGGGCATCGCATCCGTTTGCCGCGTATTTGGTGCGATCCGCTTCAGAAGTAGTGAACAGATTTCTGTCAATCTCTTTACCCCACCGATTCCGGTCTACCTCCCTGCCCCATAAGTCGGTCTGCATGTGAGAAGGCAAGTACGGCCGCATCAAGATGTTTTGGGTGAAAATATCCTCGCTGTACGGAAACCAGCAATGGGGATGCATCGTATTGTTCACAATGATATTATTCTTCACGATGCGACGGTAGCCTTCGCGCACCTTAAGGCCGCGTCCCAACATGAGGTTGTTATAGATCTCATAATTGCTGGAACCGTCGTCCAGATCGATATCGAAGCCATAGTCACAGCGCCAGCGGTTGTTGCGCAACACGATCGGTTTGACGGCGTCGGCAAAAGCAAACTCCACTTCGGGTATGGCCTTCTTGAGCTTCAGTGTCACACTCTTTGATGACCCCCAATAGCGATCCCGGCCCCATGAATTATAACTGCCATGATCACCGGTTTCGAACACGGTATCGAACACATCACAGAATTCGACCACGTGTCCGCCCCAGCAACCATCCCCGATATTGATTCCCGCCCGTGGCACTTCGTAGACCGAACAGTGCCTCACGGTAATGTCCTGCGCCATGGATATTTCAACACAGGCCGACTGCTTCTCTAAACGACCAATGCGCGTAATAAGACAATCCTCAACCAAACAATCCGCAGGATAATCGGCAGTTAACGGACCGGGTATACGGTCAATCTCTTCGGGTTCCAATTGCGGCTTGCCACCACTCCAGGGATTTCCCGGCCCCCAGGAGAACATCGGGCTGCGCACCGCTTTTGCGTCGCCGACGATGGCCACACCATTGGCACCACATTCGCGAATGAAGCAGCCGAGAACCGTGACCCGCCTGTTGTAACCGCTGACGAAAATGGCGTTGCCGCCAAGCTGATCAAAATCGCAGTTCTCGATCGAACAATCTTCCGCGCCACATAGAAAAACCGCCCCGCCGCGGTAGATCGTCCAATCCGAGCGCAGCAACGACTCCTTGTTGTCCATGAATGTGCGCCCAGCCCCTGTGAACGTCAGTCCTCGCAGCGTAACCGCTTTGATCGGACGCTCTTTCGTCCCAGTAAACTCAACCAAGTGCCGCAGTCGGACACGCTCGATTTTCGCGGTCTTCAAATGGACATCCTTGGCCGGAAAATAATACAAGTTGTTCGACTTGGCGTTATGAAACCATTCGCCCGGCGTGTCAAGTTCCTCGAAGATGTTTTCGACAAAACGGAAATCCTTGTGAGGGCCTTTGTCCGGGCGGTTATGTTGCCATCCCCCCTCCAAGTCAAGTGTCCCGTCAGTCTTCTTGCCGAGAATCCGATAGTGCATACTCCCCCAAAGTGCCGCTTGTATTGTGTGGACATACCCGCCCGCCGGATTGGCCCAGCGTGCCACACGCTCTGGGGAAGTGGATGCACCGGAAGCACCGTTGAACTTCGGCGCATCGGGATCCGCATTGCCGCCCGCCCCTGTCCGTTTCGGCTTGATCGCCTTCGGATCATAGTTCGGATACCGGGCCATGTGCTGGAGTTGCCCGTTTACAAACAACTGATCAATCACCAGCCCCGGCGGCGTTTTGGCCTGAAGAATCCCATCCCGATAGGGCTTCCAGTCCAATGCGAGCTGTTCACTGCCACTAATGACAACCGTCTCGCCCTGCGCGCCCTGGTACACTGTCCCCGAATCCTCCGCCGCGAACACCAGTGTCTCGGACAGGTAGTAAGTTCCACCTCGTAGCCACACCATGACCGGTCGTTGAGCGACCCGCGCGGCCTGCTGTGCGCGTTGCAACGTCGCGAACGGTTTGGCCGCCGTGCCTGGATTCGTATCGTTGCCAGACGGTGCAATATAGAACTCGGAGCCGTGTATCGCGACCAACGGCGCCAGCAGAAGGACTGTAAGGAGTGGAAGCGTAAGTTTCATGATGGATCCATTCGTTTCATCGTTCAACGGGAGTGTTTAAAATCGATGAGTGTTTCGTCCCAGGAAAGATAGTCTGCATCGAAAACAACTGACGCGTCTTTGGCCGCCGAGAACAGGTCAGTGAGCTTCTCTTTGGGAAGACGAGAGACTGGTAGAAAACGCACACCATTGCGCCCTCCCTCAGGCTGGGGCGCAGCCAGCAACCAGAGCTCCGGTTTGCCAGCAGGCAGTAACGCTTTCTTCAAGCGGTCGACGTCCATTTCATCTACTGTGCAGGCGGCGATTCGGAGGTTGGGATGTGTGCGACGGAGGTCGGCACAAAGCGCAGCATGAGCGGATAATTTTCCGGGTGGCCGCATCGTACTGGTTCGCCAATGTACGGTAATGCCGTGGGATGCCGCTTGATCGAGGAATCGCTCGATGCCAACACGTTGATCGTCCCAGTCATCACCATGGCCAGATTTATCTTTTTCGGAGGCGTGGCTGCAGATGACGACGTCGCGCGCGCCCAACAACGCCATTTTCGCCAAGACCGCATCGAACCGGCGCACCGATTCTTCGTATTGATGTGGGACACCGCTCGCAAAGGTCAGATCGGGGGAACGATTAATGAGCCGGCTGAAGTCTATCACGACTTTTAAGCGATGGGTCCCCAACCACGCGCGATCTTTCATGACGGCCTCATGGCTGAGCCCCTCCAGCCATCTCGCATCCAACATCAATCCATCGAACCGATCCAACAGCCCCGGCCGTTCTGCCACGGCTTGAACGAGACTGGAAATCCCGTGCAATGAGACGAAGCGGTTCAACCCCGGGGTTGCTTTCGTAGGAGGCGGCTCAGCGGGCTTGCCTGGACCGGCAATGCGACCGGGCATTTGATCAAGCCACGCGGCGCGGACATCGCGGTAGAGCGCGTCCCATGAACGCCAGTCACCTTCGAGAATTTGAAGCGCGTGACCTCCGCGCTGCGGCGTGGTGCCGGCGGCGAGGAACCGCACTTGTTCTGTCGTTCGCAACACCAAGCCAGTGGCCCGAAGCGAATCCGAAATCGTGTCCACCTGCAACTCGGCTCCGGCACCGTAACTGGTCAGCCGAGCGACAAGGGCGGCGAGTGACTCCACACTCGCACCGCGCGCATCCACGAGAATTCTGATGGCGTGCCGACGAAACCAGTCTGCGTGATCATGTAACCATTGAGGATCGGCATCGCAGAACGCCCGCCAATCAAGCGCGACGCCGTCGAAGCAGTAGGCGAACCGCGGCCACGCGAGGAGACGTTCACGCAGCGTAGTGATGTCAGGCACGAGCAACAAGCGGTCGCGCGGCGGTGCGGAAAGTTTCACGTCTGGTCGCTCTTTCGCGGTGCAGGCTTTCAGAGTGACTTCAAAGAACCGAATGTCGCCCCCACGGATGTGCTTCGCATCAGAGGGAGAAACTTCACCAGTGAGTTCGCCGAGATTTTCTCGCGATGGTTTTACACGCGGATTGTAGGGGCCGTATTTGTGCGGCCAGTAGCCGGGCTTATCATAGACCGGTGTACCGAGGTTCACTTCATTGATCGTCGCAATGGAACCGATATGCGACACCAGCTCAAACGGCAGGCTACGCAGGCTGGGATTGGATATCCCAACGACGAACGAGCCATCTGAGCGGCGGCAGGTGGTAACCGTCAGGCCGTTGCCGCTCGTGAAGAGGCGTTGAGACTTGAGCGCCACATCGTAGGCACGTGCGACATGAGCAAGCAGATGGAAGGGTCGTTCGAGCCCGGTATTCTCGCCTTGCCTCGAATAAGGATTGCGGCTCGGCTGACACGGGACGCGCGTACGATTCATCCCCGTCGAGGCCAGCGCGAGGAGCACTGTTCCACCTGCATGAGGAATACTGACAATCGCTGGACGGCCATTGCATGTCGCCAACACGTGCGCTGTCACGGGAAGGTTGGCTTCGTGCAAATCGAAGTCACAGGACTCATGATCGCGTTGACCGTCAACTTGCCATTGGATCTCCGAACCAGTCGCGACAGAAACAGTTGTCGGTTGGCAATACTCCGGCCAAAGCCGCGCCGCATCATCGCCAGTAGCCATCACTATACCGCCCGAAGCGCAGAAGGCATCCAGCCGTTCCCGCACGCCCGTCACATCGTGTTCGATGCCGCTGACAAGAACGAGATTGTAGCGCGACAGAACCTCGGCAGGCGCATCGTTGAGCAGACAATCCGCAATCTCACCGTAAGGGGTCGGACACAACGCGCCAGATTCATCAAAAAACCAGCCGCTGTTCTCGTAACCTGGGAAGAGTAGTGAGAGCAGTCCGTCTGTCAGATAATCGCTGGGGACGTAGTCCATGCTGTTGAATGACTGGAACTGCCCGGTGTGACTGCGTGGTGGCATCCAGCCACTGAAGTAATCTTGCAGGATAGCAACCGGTGTTTGCATGACACCGGGATTGAATCCGTTTTGAATCAACTGCTCGGTATCGAGTTGGACCTGACCAAGTGGCGATACGCAGGCTCGCTTACGGTCCTTGCTGCGGGCCAGCGTCGAGTTTTCGAACGAGAGAATACACGAATTCCACAGCCACTGGCTGAGGCACAACCGCCGCATCAGATTTAAACTGCTGCCACCACCCTCGGTGGTCACGGAGCCGTCAGCGTTGAGCGTCCAGCCTTTCACGCCGAACGCGCTGAAAAGCGCAACATTGCCAAACCACAAAACACCATACTGTTTTCCAGCGCCGCGCAAAAACGCATATTGAATCTGTGGCGACGTAATTCCACATTTGCTTTCGCTCTCCGCACCGATCAGCGTCATCGAGCCGTCTTGCGTCGGATAGTGCCAGCCCCACTGTACCGCCAACAAGGTAAGCTTTCCCGCCTGATCCTCAACGACACGATCACACCACTCGCGGAAGAGCTGGTGAGCCGCGACTCTGTCACGCGGTGCCGGAAGTTGTCGGGTCTCAAAATTGTTGTGGTATCGGCCGTCCTGTTCACCAAGATCAAAACCGAGCCAACGTTCGCCCAGAATCTCCGACAACGCCTTGCTCTGCGCCTCGGTTACCTTCAACTGCCCATACCCGCCGGCGAGATGCGATCCAGGTCCATAGCCGCCGACATTGAACAAATACATCCCGACCTCGCGCAGATGCCGCAACCCGTTTGAAAAATCCGGCTCAGGAGTCCGCATGATCCCAATGTTCGGCTGATAGACACGCCCTACCAGCCATTCGCGTCCCGTCACGTCCGCACCGTGAGTCGGGATGCCTGTCAAACTCGAAGCCGGAATTGGCACGGTCAATCCCGTATAGCGGCCACCAACCCACTGCGGTCGTCCGTTGAATGTTTTCCACGTCGGCACATGAAAAGCGCGACGCTCAAACGCCGGATACTCCGCCGGATCCACCAATCTTCCGTATAGCCCCGGTGGTTGTAACGGTCCCAGCAAACATCCTTGTGACTCCCCTTCGCCAATAGCGGCAACGAGCAACGTCGGTAACAGCAGGGCCGTGAGGCGAGTGAGTGCGTGTTTCATGAATTCAAACTAGAAGAATCGGATAAAGGTTCCGCTGGGCAGTCCATTGATGACCGTCAGTTTTCCGTTGCCCAGGAAGTAGCCCGAAGTGTGCGGCGCGCCACTCACAGGAGAGCCCCAGATCCCCTTCAGTGTCGCCTTCCCATCCAGATAGAGCCAGCCGGCGGAGGCGTTTGCGTCAAGCTGGAGCTTGCCCGTGGCGTTGATGTTCACGTTCGTTCCAGACGGCAGTGCATACGTGGCACCGATAACCAGAACACCCGCGTTCACAGAAGTCGACCCCGTATATAAATTCGTCCCTGTCAGGATCTGGACTCCGGCGCCAGTCTTGGTCAGTGTCATACCGCTGGCGCCGTTGGTAATGCTTCCGCTGTAGTTGTTGGTCTGCCCAGCTCCTGGATTCAACGTGAGCGCCGTCAGATTCGTATACGTCGCATCAAAGACCGAGACCATATTCTTGCTGCCGATGAGACCGCCGATGGTAAGGGTTGTGACACCGTTGGTGTAAAGCGCCAACTTACCGGCACCCGAGGTGTCGATGGCGCTATTCTGAATGGCCAGATTGTTGGCCAAGGTGATCTTGCCCGACCCAGCCGACTTGGTGTTACCGCTGTAGGTGTTCGTTTGACTGAGCGACAGACTTGTGGCTCCATTGTAGGTGATTGCCACTTGACGGCCATTGCTTCCATCGCTGATGATGCCCGTAGTGGCAGCATTTTGAGAAGATGTACCGGTTGCCAGGGTAAGCAAGCTGGTTCCGTTGCCCACCGCGTTGTCGGTTATCGTGATGCCACCGGCAATCCCAGAGACACTGAGGCTGTTTCCATTCAAATTCAAAGTGCCGCCCTGTGTTCCCGAATCATTCGACGTGATACCGACCCATGTGAGTCCGCTGTTTCCGACAGTGACCATCCCGCTGTTGATTTGGAGCCCTTCCCCTGTGATGTTGCCGTTGATGGTCACGGCACCGGTGGTATTCATGCGAGCACCACTCCCGCTGCCTCTAATATTACCGTTGATTATAATTCCACCAGAGCCGCAGACCAAGGAACGGAAACTTCCATTGGTTCCGAAGTCTACATTGGAGCCGATCGTCAGCGTGTTGGTACTATTGTTCTGGATAAAACTCGCTCCGCTTGTGCCATTCATGTTCGTAATGTTGCCGCCTGACAGCGTGATCGCGCCGGATTGTGAGCCAACGGTAATGGATTTGGCTTCGACCGTGCCGTTAATCGTGATCGTGCCCGTCGCCAAACCATAACTAGCAGTGGCTGTGCCGAAATTAAGGGTGTCATTAGTGGTCGTAGCGGTCGTGCCGGGAGTCACAACCCCTGTATTGCTCGTGCTCCATTTGGCATCCGTGCCCCACGTGCCGCCGGCCGTGCCGAAGCCAGTGGTCTCAATCGGACTGGTGTTGTCCCAGTAGTAGGTCGTAGCCGAAGCCAGCCTAGCCAGCCCGCCACACATGACAGCCGCGATCAGAAACCACGTTACATTCCCGCTTACACGCTTGATTTGCTTCATGATTGTCTCACTCCTCTCATTCCGTTACTCGTTAAGTTAAGATCAATAAATGCCAACGACAAAGACCTAAAACAATTTTTATTAAAAATATATTAACAGAATCCTGACACAAATCATAGTACACATTTTTGGGGATGCAGGGCGCAGTTCCGAGTTGTTGGCATTGCTCCTTTCTGATGTGATTGCGGGCGTTTACGGGGAGT
>JBAXOG010000011.1:0-52573 GCA_037133395.1 bacterium
ATATCTTTAAAATAGCCCTTCATGACAATGGGACCGCGCACCTGTAATTCACCCACGCCCTGCTCATTGGGCTCCGCAATGCGAATTTCAATGTTTGCAATCTTCTTGCCAATAGTGCCCATACGCGACGCACCCATGGGATTGATTGAAACCACCGGCGAACATTCTGTCAGACCATAGCCCTCCAGAACAACAACCCCAAGCCGCTTAAATCCTTGCAAGATATGTGTGGGACAGGGCGCGCCCCCCACGACAAAAAGTCGCAAGCGTCCCCCTAGCCCCTTGAGGACACCTTTTCCCACCAGTTTTCCCAAACCTATTTTAAGGAACAAACGCGCAACGGGGTGTGCCTTCACCTTCTCATTAATTTTGTCGAGAAACTTTTCCACCAATAACGGCACAGCCATGATAATCGTCGGCCTCAGAACCTTAACATCCTCGCTGATGGTTCGCAGACTCTCAACAAAAAACATTCCCGCGGCACAATGAATCGGCAGAATAAGATTCGCCAGGAATGAGAAGGAATGAAAGAGCGGCAACACAACCAAAAGATCATCCGTTGTTGTCGCCAACTTCTCCAGCATAATGAGAGCGGCCTCCACGTCGCTGCAAAAATTATTATGTGTCAACATCGCACCCTTGGGCTTGCCTGTCGTGCCTGAGGTATAAATAATAGAGGCGACATCCTGCGGCGCAACCGTGTGCGTATCATAAAAGGACAAAACACCAGAGGCAAACCGATTCCGAATTGTATCCAGATTGTAACAGGTACGGCCGTCAATCGGTTCATACGTCTCGCTGACATCCTCGGCGAATACCACACGCTGCATCTTTGGAAGAGACGGCATAATCGTCTCCAGTAATGTGCGATGGCGGAGATCCGTGATCACAGTGGAGGTCTCTGAATTGTTCAGAATGTACGCCACTTCGTCCGCCCGCAACTTCGGGTCCAGCGGAACAACCTGTACGGAAACCCCGGTCAAGGCAAGATAGCTCTCGATCCAATCCAACCCATTGTCAAGGATGATGGCCACACGGTCATCCCCTGCCTGAACCCCGATACTCCCGAATGCTTCGGAACATTGCCTCACGCCTGCCAAAAAGGTTGTATAGGTCTTACTCTTCCATTCCCCGTCACGATAATACCGAACCGCCACGCGATTTGGGTGACACAATACAGCACGATCTAATAAAGCTCGAATCGTCATAGAAACACCAACTCGCTTCCTTTTTAAGATTGCCAACGTAAGCCATTTTGCTAAAACAAGCAAGCCAAATATTCACGCAATTGTATGGCGTTCCAGAGTTGACACGTATCTCCACTTGTGGCAGACTACTTACCATGAAACCGCTACTTTCTACTGTATTGGTTGGTTTTCAACAGGCGAGTGTCTGTGCCAGCCAATAAGCGATTTCGCATCTTATGTAGTCATAAGAGGAGGATACTTATCATGTCAAAGAATCATGACGCAAAGCGGGATGAAAAGAAAAAACCCACCAAGACTTTAAAAGAAAAACGTCAAGAGAAGAAGGCAAAGAAAGAGTCCAAGTAGAAATTAACCTTCTGAATAGGACATCCAACATTGACTGTTGAAAGTTTAATGTTGGATGTTTTTGATTTTTCACGCGCATTCGCCTGTTATACCTTTATTAGACTGGCGTAAAAACATAGCGCGTGCTACGCCCGCCAGAGGCTTCGGAACGGAAGATCTGTTTCGTAATAAGGTCTTGAATATCGCGGGTTGCAGTGTCTTGGGATACACCCATCATCTTTGCCCATTTGCTGGAGGTCAGATGACCTTCAAAACCTTCCCACAATTTGTTCAGCATTTTACGTTGGCGTTCGTTGAAAGGAGTACTCTGATGAGCGCGCCAAAATTCCGCCTTCTGCAAAATATGCTTCAGCAAATGATCGCTAGCATGAATGGACTTTTCAAGGCAATCGAGGAACCATAGAATCCACGGCGTGATCTCAAGCGTCCCCCTCTGCGTCTGCTCTAAGATGGTGTAATAGTCCTTGCGCTCCTTAAGAATCTGCGCAGACATGCTATAGAAACGTTGCGTCAGTCCATCGGCGCGTGTCAAAAAAAGGTCGGCAATGGCGCGGGCGATGCGTCCGTTTCCGTCATCAAAAGGATGAAGCGTAACAAACCAGAGATGCGCGATGGCAGCCTTCAGGACAGCATCGCCATCCTCTTTTTTATTTGTCCACTCCAAAAAGCTTTTCATTTCTGAGGGCAGCCTGTCTGATTCCGGTGCTTCGAAGTGGACATGCTCAAAGCCATGCTTCCCCGAAACGACCCGCATGGTGTCGCGATCCAAGGGCCGCCACGTTCCGACTGCAATTTTGGTGAGCCCTGAGTAACCTGTCGGAAATAAAGCCGCATGCCACGCGAACAGCCGTTTCCGGGTCAGCGGCTGTTCTGCATGTTGCGTAGCATCCAACAAGACATCGACTACGCCATCAATGTGACGATCCGTAGCAGCCTTTTCAATGTTTTTGATCCCCAGCCGCTTTGCGATGGAGGAACGAACCGAATGCGCGTTGAAGTTCTCCCCTTCAATAGCGGCCGTGGTGATCGTGCTTGCCGAAAGCGATTCAAGAAATGCCTGATTCTGCAACTCAAATCCCAAGGATGACAGCTTGCCAACAAGCATGCCTTGAACATGGCGCACGTGCGCCAAACGCGGAAGGATGGCGTGCGCGTCCATGGTGAAATCTGGCCAGTGCTTGTTCTGGTGAATGTACATGCGCATTATTATCCGCAAATTATGCGGAGATTGCAAGCCCTATTCTCCGCAATCGGAGATACCCGGCGAATACAGTGGACGTTTCGGCCTTGAAGCTTTAAATGATTGCCGTGCCTTTAACTTCAGCGTTAAGAGTTGAGCGTTCAGCGTTAAGAGTTTAAACTCTCAACTCCCAACGTTTAACTTTTAACTCTTAATTTAAGAAGTTATTCTCATCTTTTGTCCCACTCGGAGTGCGATGGGCTTATCCATATGAGCAGCAGTAGTCGGCCAGGGTGGTGACCTTCAAACTGAACTTGGCATTTGCTGGAACGTCGAAGGAGTCTCCGCCACGTATGGTTTTCCATGCGGTCTCGCCGGGCAGCAACACAACGAGTTCCCCAGCGAGAATTTCCATCAGTTCCTTGGCGTCCGTTCCGAAGGTATATTCACCGGGCAGCATGATGCCAAGGGTCTTCTTCGTTCCGTCCGCGAAGAGCACGGTACGACTGGTCACTCTGCCGTCCGAATAGACATTGGCCTTTTTAATCACCGTCACATTTTTGAATTCACTCATGAGCTATCTCCTAAAGCAGTTTTTGTTTCCACATGGGCATACGATAGCTGGCTCAACCCTCAAAGGCAAGTCTGTTTTGGGCAATTCGACGGCATGAGGAATCCCCGATTCATTGACTCGCCCACCACGAAAGAACGCTGGAGTAGCTTTTTCCACATAAGCGGCATAAAGATCACAGAGCGTGTTCTATTTGGAGTGCGTGCGGCAAGCGGTATTCCGCGCGACGCCGCTTTTTTACGAATCCAAGAAAAGCGGTGCCGCGCTTGCCTTACGGCTTTGCTTGTCACCGCACTCCAAAAAGTTCTTGCCATCTATTATGTTTTTTCGTGATTTTCGTGTGTTTCGTGGGAAAATATTTGAAGTTATAGGCAAGAAAAAAAAGAATTATTCATTTTTTCGGCGCGGTCGTGCCCAGGCCTAAGAGCGGTAGCAAATCGCGGCTTTCAGTGACGCCGTAGTTGAAAATGGTGAAGCCGTGCGTCTGGTGCTGGCGGGTAATCGTGATCTGCTCGATCAGCCGGTCAATTCCAAACTGCGAGGATGAGGCGCTGACGCCGATGCCGGGATAGCAGCGCGCCTTTCCTGCCCACTGCACCTGCTGGGAGACCATGTTCTCGAAGCTTCGGTTGCTCTCCGTATAATCCATGGGACAAACAAAATCCAACCACCCCTGCTCGCACCATACCTTCCAGTCCTGACCAACGCTGTCACGATCAGAGGTCCAGTTCCGGAAGACTGCCGCGGAAATCTTGATCTTCGGCTTGATGGCGCGAGCCTGCTCGCTCACAGCCTTGACCACAGCCGTGATGTTGCTTCTGCGCCATTCAAGCCATTGCTGACGAAGCGGCCCCTTGCCCAGCACATCCCCGGGCCAGTTCTGAAGCGTCACATTCGCTGCGCGCTGGAAACGCTCCTTGCACCCCGCGCAGAAACAATGATCATTGTCCGGATACCGGATGTAATCGAAATGGATGCCAGTGACATCGTATGTGCGCGCAACCTCGACCATTGCATCGATCTCCAGTTTTTGGTTATCAGGATGTGACGGACACAACCATGGCTCCTCCTTGCCCTGCGAACTCATCTGCAATCGTCCCTCGCTCCGCATCTTTTCGAGAAACGCGGCCGGCACGGCATGTCCGAGATTCCAGTTCACCTTCCAGACGTGCATCTCGATGTTGTATTTCTTGCACGCGGCAAGACACGCAGCGATCTGGTCGCCCTTCTCTGCCGAGACTACAGGCAACACCTGACTGTTGTAAAACGCTGCGCCTCCCCAGAGCATGTTCGGAAGGATCGCGGTGAATCCATTTTCCGACAACCGTTTGATCGCCTCATCCCACTCCATGCCCGCGACACCCATAGCATGATGACACCAGAACGCACGGAACTCGCCAGCCTCGGGTAGTTGCGCCAAGCAAAAAGCCTCTTTCATCCGCTGACTCGCAGTCCCTGACTGATCAAGCGCTTTGGAGTATTTCCGATCTGTTGCCAGCTTAAATGCTGAACTGCGGTGTTGTTTAGCCTCAGTGATTGCTTTCATCACACGTTGGTTGCCACGAGCCAATGCTGTGATCTTCGCAACAGCCTCGTCAAAATTCTTGTGCCCGGCCAATGTCCCGATGCGCGCAATGCTGGCATCCACGGCACGTTGCCAGACCTCTGGCACAAGGTACCCCACCATCGCCAACACCATCCGCTGCTTGTTCGCTGCATCATCCGGCAGCAGCACATGGGTCATCACCAATCCGTTCGTTGAGCCGACGATGGCGGCGTGTCCAGTTGTTTTGCCTTTGTCGTCAAACCAATCCGCAAACACCTGACTTTCACCCGGCACTGGTTTGACGGCATTGATATTCCACGATTGCTGTTTCACGAGCGCAGGTGCGCCAGGCAGATTGCTTCCACCAAACCGAATCGATGAAAAATATCCGGGATACGACTCGCGCACATGCTGCCCGCCTTCGACATGCAACACCTTCCGCAGGTTGTCAGGAACGGAATAGAACGCGAGCAGCTTACCGCCTGCCTCGGCATATTTCACGAGTTCGTTTTGCACGCGATCAGGCATGGACGGGTTGTGCGGCAACACGACGAGCTTGGCAGACTTCAATTGCTCGGCTGTCACCTCCAGATCGCTGATCATGGCAGTACCGACGTCCAGTGCCTGTAGCGCCTGCGCCACAGCCTCTGCATACTGCATCGCGCCCTTGGCCTCTTCAGGATTACGCTGCGCAAGCGACTCGGCCCGCACAATCGCCACCACAGCGTCGCCTCCCAACGCACCCATGAGCGTAATGTCGCTCAGCACCATCTCTGTATCCGTGTCTCTTCCGCGCCACGCCGACACACGGATCGTCTTGATCTGCCCCCACCCTGCCGGCTCGCCCTCCGTGGTCATCGCTGCCTTATCAAGGGTGATATGGTTCCACGCATTGGTCGCCTCTGGATAAAAGCTGGCGTGATACCAGCCATTTCCACTTTGTAAATAGAGGCTGCATTGCGAAATCGGGTCTGTGTTCCGGCAGAAGATGTTGAACTGCACACCGCGACAGGTTGACAAATCGAGCTTCACCGCTTGATCCCACGAAGCGCGCTCAATCGTCGTACCGGCGAAATTGCACGGCAGCCGCCACATGGCCTGTCCTTCGACATTCGTCGCTACTGCCAGGGCTGTTCCGCTCATAGGCATCCACTTCGCCTGCTCGAGCGCGAGAGCATTCGTAGCAACAAGAAACGCGACGAGTACACTGAACACAAGGTTTGCCTTAACCATTACTTTCCTTCCGCTTGATGGACTATTCTTTTTTATCATCCGCAATATATGTGTCGATTGCAAGCCCTATTCACCGCAAAGAACACAAAGATCGCAAAGATCAACTTATGAATGCTTTGGTTTTCCGATCAGGGATACTTCTCTTTTCTCTGAGTTCTATGCGTTCTTTGTGGTAAATGTTTCTCACAGAAAAGGCTTGTCTGTCCCCCTGTTGAATCTATTCTTCTCGAACGCGATAGAAGGCATTGGAGAAGGTGAGGGGCTGATCAACCAGATTGGTTGTCGTTGAAGAGGCGACGAAGGTCAACAGATTTGTCCATGTCGCGAGATTGGACGACCGTTCAAAATGGTTGGTCTTGTCCGGCAGAAGCCCCTTGATACTCAGCTCCGCAGACTGGCTTGAAACAGCGATGCTGTTGATCAGCAGCGTGATGAGTGTTGGCTGTAACGTGGACTCGTTCTGAATGTTGTAGTCAGCCAGCGTGCGCCCGTTCTGCAGTTCCACGCTTCCAAAGAGAAGACGCAACCGTTCGGGTGGGTATCCCTCCTTGTCCTGAATCTTTTGCTTCACATCCTCGATAAAGTCCGACGGTTCGACCTCAAGGGTGATGGTCTTGCCCGTGGCGGTCTTCACAAAGATTTGCATACCCGAGACCCACAACGGAAAACCCAGCAGAACCAGCGATAAAAGCCAAGCAGTTAAATTTTTCTTCAATACTTCCTCCTTTGCTCACGCAATGTCCTACATCAAAAGAAGGTTTCTCCCTTTTGAACAGCTCGTATAGCCGCAACCAAATCTTTGGCGACGGTTAGTTTGATGATGTAACCGGCAGCCCCCACTTCCAGCGCACTTTCGATAAAGGCAATATCACTGTAGGCGGAACAAATAAGTACCCGGGTGGCAGGTAAACCTTGGAGAATCTGGCGAGTGGCCTCCAACCCGTTGAGCTTCGGCATCGCAATATCCATCACAACCACGGAGGGACGGAACTTCTTCACCATGTCCACAGCCTGCTTGCCATTGGCCGCTTCACCAACCACGTGAATATCGCTCTCCGCCTCCAGT
Source organism: bacterium (assembly GCA_037133395.1). Classification (GTDB taxonomy): domain Bacteria; phylum Verrucomicrobiota; class Kiritimatiellia; order RFP12; family UBA1067; genus CAIZQW01. Next base: position 7,150 of record JBAXOG010000011.1, read on the forward strand.
AGCTTCCGCAGTTCTGTGCGAATATCCTTGTGGTCGTCAACCAGTAAAACAGTTATACGGTTCTTAGGAGTTAAACTCTTTTCCCGGAGGACGGTCAAGGTAACTCTACTTTCAACCGATAGAACGGTCCCTTGGGCGGCACGTTGGTGTCGCTCAGCGAGTCGGCCCCGCCTGTGCCAAGGCGCGGCCCCGCGCCGGGAACAGGCAGCCACGCGCCGGACGTGAGGTTGCTGACGCCGATGAGCGTGTAGGCGCGGCTTGCACTGGAGACGAAAGAGACGGTCGTCGTGGGGCTGTTGCTGATCGCGGTGATACGGAAATACGAGGCCGCGTTGGTCGGGTTCTGGTCGGCGATATACTCCTGCAGGTTGTCGAACGTGTCGGCGTCCGATTGCAGCAGGTCTGCCGAACCATCCGTCGCAAGCCCGTACTGCAGCAGCCAGGACCAGGGAATTCCGTTGGCGGTCGACCCGCTGGTGCTCTCGTAAGCCCCCATGTCCACCACGCCGCCAATGATGCGCGGGTTGCCGTCGAGGTCCGTCGCGCCTTGTGCATAGGCATTGGTGCCGACATTGATGCAGGGCGAGCTGGTTTGCAAACGATAGTCGCCGCTTCCAACGAACAGCGGCGCGTTGGTGAGGTTGCCGGAACCGCTCAGACCGGGACTGCAGGTGTAGCGAACCGTCGTGCCGGCGCCGCTGACCGCGATGTCCCTCGTGCCGTCCTGTGTATTCCCGGAAACAATGCAGTTATTCAGCGTCCCGCCCTCGAACAGATAAGCCCCGCCGCCGTCTTCCTGGCTAAGCGTACTGGTGTTTCCGGCAAGAGTGCAGTTGTTCATCACCCCGCCACCATTCAGATAGGCCCCGCCGCCCCGGTCGCCGGCGGTATTTGCGTAAACCAGGCAGTTGTTCGCCGCTCCGCCGTTGCTTTCGAACTGCACGCCGCCGCCACCCCCTCCGGCGGTCGTGTTGCGGCAGATCGTGCTGTTGCTCAGCCGCCCGCCCCCGGCCAGATGTACCCCGCCGCCGCCATTGATCGACGCTGAATTATTGCTGATGATGCAATTATTCAAGTCCCCGCCGTATTGCATCATCACTCCGCCGCCCGCGCCACCGGATCCCGTGACCTTTGTGGCCGTGTTGCCGCTAATGAGGCAGTGGTTCAGCGTTCCATTGTCCTGGATATAAACCCCGCCGCCGCCAATCCCCTCCGAGCCCCCAAAGGAACTGTTACCCTGAATGGTACAGTTGTTCAGTACCCCGTTTTGGTACAGAAACACCCCGCCGCCGCCTTCGGTCGCGGATGAACCGGTGACGATGCAATTGGAGAGGCTTCCGCCGTTGTTGAAAAACGCCCCGCCGCCACTCCTTTCAAAAAGCCAGTCGGGGACGGCGGAGGTCCTCGTGTTGCCGTTGGTCAGTGTGAAACCGGAGAGCACGCCCGCGGACAGATAGGCACCGCGAACGGCACTGGCCCCCCGCGGGCCGGCCCCCACGATGATGGTGTTGGTCGGGCCGTTGAGGCTCTGCACCGTGATGTTGGCCGTGATGACGACACGGTTGAACAAAGTCTTGCCCGGTGTCACCTTCCCGCCCACCGAGTAGACGCCGTTACTGACAAGCACCGTGTCGCCGGTGTCGGCAGTATCCACGGCGTCCTGAAGCGTGTGGGCGGCTGAAGTCCAATTCGTGTACGGCCACGCGGAGGCCGGACTGTCCAGCGCGACATAATGTACGGGCGAACCGGGGCCGGCATTGGGGTCGCGCGTGAGGGTCACCGTGTCGCTCGCCGCCGTGCCGGCAACGTTGGTGCCTGAGACCGTGATGGTGTTCGGACCGGGAGCCAGCGGGACGCCGGAGATGGACCAGGATGCGGACGCGGGCCAGGTCCCGCCGACAGCCGCGGCGGGATTGGTCCAGACCAGCATGCCCACAACCCAAGCGTTGGCCGTGCCCGCAATCGTGGTGTTTGTGGTGGCGTTGGCGACATTGGCGTTGGCTGTGGTGATGTCCACAATCGGCGCACCGACATACTCGTAGGCGCCCATGTCCACGTAAGTGTCCAACACGCGCGGCAGGCCCGCGAGATCCGTGGCGGTGCTCATCCAGGCCTGATTGGTGCCGGTGTTGATGCAGGGCGAGCCGGTTTGCAAACGATAGTCGCCGCTTCCAACGAACAACGGGGCGGCAATGATGTTGCCGGTCCCGGCTGCCAGAGGCGTTGTGCAGCAATAGCGAATGACGCCGCTCGCGCCCGCCGTGTAGTTGCTGGTGGTGCCGGTTGCGGTATTGTATTGGATGATCGTGTTGAGATTCGTGCCGCTTTGCCAGACATACACGCCGCCTCCGCTGTTGGGGCAGGTGTTGCTGACGACGGTGCAGTTTTCAAGCGTGCCGCCGTTGTCCATGAGCGCGCCGCCGCCGCTGCTGGCTGCCCTGTTCAGCACAAACAGGCTACTTCGCGCCAGGCCACCGCCGTACAGATAGGCGCCGCCGCCGTTGTCACTGGAGGTTCGGTTGTCTCGCACGATGCAGCGCGAGGCCGTACCGCCGATGTTAAAATAGAGTCCGCCGCCCTGACCATCCGACCGGCAGTTTTGCACGGTGCTTTTTTCAAGCGTTCCGGCGCCGACGAATTTGACGCCGCCGCCGTGCGAGGCTGAGCAGCCGACGATCACGCAGTTGCTGGCTGTGGCGCTGCCGCTGAGGTTCAGTCCGCCGCCAGCCAGGTCATGGTTCCAATTCCCGCCCGTGGCGAAGGTGTGGCCGTTGGTCAGGGTGAAGCCCACGAGCGCGCCTGCATTCATCCACACGCAGCGCATGGCGGAGGTTCCGTTGGTGGTGACGGGGTGTGCCGCGCCGACGATGAACGTGGCTGACGGCCCGTTGACGCTCTGCAGGGTGATGGCCTTGGTGAGGCTCACGCGGTTGGATAGCGCACAGCCCGGCGTCACGCTGCCGCCCGCGGCATACGTGCCGTTCGTCACCAGCACGGTCCCATTGGTCGAGACCGCGTCCACCGCCGCCTGGATCGTCGTTGCCGCAGTAGCCCACGTGTCGTAGGGAAACACATTCGAACCGCCCGGTGCCACGTAGGTGACCAGCGGCGGGCGCGTGATCGTGATGACGGACGAGGCGGCGCCGCCCACGCTGTTGGTGCCAATGACCGTGATCGTATTGAGGCCATAGGCTAGGTCGATAGCGGGCGACAGCCAAGGCGTTTGCGCGGGGAAACTGCCCGAGGCACCGGTGGCCGCATTGGTGTAAACCAGCGTGCCCGTCACGTAGGCGTTATTCGTGCCGCCCAGGACGATCGTCGTTTGGTTTGCCGGCATGGAGGTCACGGTGTTCGTGATCGCGATGGCGGGGGCCGTATACTCGTAAGCCCCCATGTCCACCGTCCCACCCTGAATGCGCGGGTTGCCAGCCAGGTCGGTAGCGTTGGCCATCCACGTCTCGTTCGTGCCCGCGTTGATGCAGGGCGAGCCGGGCGCGAGCCGGTAGTCGCCCGCAGCGGCGTTCACGAAGCGCGGATCGCTGGTGATATTCCCGGGGCCGGTCAGACCGGGGCTGCACGTGTAGCCAATCGTGCAACTGCCCGCACCCTCGATGTTCTGCGAGCCGCCCGGCGTGTTCCCGAACGCGATGCAGTTGGACACTGCGCCACTGGAGTTGTAAAACGCCGCGCTGCCGCGCGCCGCCACATTGCCGCTGAGGGTGCAGCCGTCCAGCGTGCCGCCGTAACTGAGATACGCCCCGCCGCCTTCGCTGCCGGCCGAGTTGCCGCTCAAGACGCAGGTGTAGAGCGTCCCGCCTAAGTTGAGTTGCACACCAGCCCCGACCCCGGTCGTCGAGTTGCCGCGGATCGTGCAGTTCGTCAGCGTCGCGTTCCCGCTGCAATAGACCCCGCCGGCGTTCTTGGCTGAGTTGCTGCTGATCGTGCAATGGCTCAGCGTCCCGGCACCATAGCAATACACGCCGCCGCCCTGGTTTGTAGCCGAGTTGCCGTTCACGATACAGTCGGTCAGCGTCCCGCCATGGTCGAAATACGCCCCGGCGCCCGACCCCTGCGTCGTGTTGCCGCTCAAGGTGCAACTATTCAGTGTCCCGTCTTGCTTCACGTGCACCCCGCCGCCGCCACTCTCGGCATAGTTGCCGCTGATGACGCAGTTGTTGAGTGTCCCGCCCAGCCAGCAATACACCCCGCCGCCGGGATCGGTAGAGGTCGAGTTGCTGATGGTGCAGTTATTCAGTGTCCCGCCGTTCTTGCAGCACACCCCGCCGCCGGAGACGGCTAAGTTGCCGATGACCGTGCAATCCGCCAGCGTCCCGCCATGGTCGAAATACACCCCGCCGCCAAAGCCATGCGCGGAGCAGTCCGTCACCACGCAGTTGGAGACGGTTCCTCCATAATTGAAAAGCACGCCGCCACCCGAGTCGTTGAGAGAGAAATAGTCGTCGATAAAGGTGTTGCCGTTGGTCAGCGTGAAGCCGCTCACGACCGCGTTGGTGACCACGTACACGCAGCGCACGGCGGCGGGGCCGTGACCGTTCTCGTCCCTTGGATCGGCCGTGCCGACAATGAGGGTATTCGCGGGCCCGTTGACGCTCCGCACCGTGAGCGCTTTCGTGACGCATACGCGGTTCGTCAGCCCGGCGCCCGGTGCCACGGCTCCACCCGCATTGTAAGTGCCATTCGTCACCCAGACAAGGTGGCCGTTCCCTGCCGCATCCACCGCCGCCTGGATAGTCTGTTTGGCGGTTGCCCAGGTTGCGCCATCGCCGGAGTCATCAGGGCGCGCGGCGTCCACATACCAAACCGTGTTGGTCGGCGGGGGTGGCGCGGTGAATTGAAGGAGAGGCGCCGCGTAGAAATAACGCGTGCGGGTGCCGTCGGTCACCTGGGCGTACACGTAGGCCGTGGTGCCGTTGGTCAGGCCTGCGGTATTCCAGGTGTTCGTGAAGGGCGTATAGCTCCCACCCGAAGCCGTGGCAACGACCTGCGTGGAGATGATTGCCACGTCGTTGCTGTTATAGGGATTGCGGTCGGCATCGAGGCGCAGGGTTACGGTGCATCCGCTGTCGTAATCCAGATAGACACAGCGAAGCTGCGGGGTCGTGCCGATGGTGATCGGACAAGCGCCCGAACCCAAAGCCGTTCCATTGGTCAGCACATCGAGCTGCGCCACGTTGGGCCAAACCGCCGCGCTCCAGGACAGGGCGGAGCGCGCTCCGGCGCCACCAAAGGCAGACGCGTTGTTTAATCCGGCGCGAACCGCATCGCCCCCGGCCACCGGCTGACCCGTGCTGGTCCGGTTGCCGGCACCGCTGATGCGGCTGTAGGTGAAGCCAGTGTTCGTCCCCGCCGCCTCATACGTATTGAACCAAGCCGCGCGCTCGGTGGCGCCCAGGGTCGCTTCGCCGTTGCTGAAGGACGCCGAGGGGTTCACCGTGCCCTGATACGCCAGCAGGATGTTGCGGTGGTCGGCGTAGGTGTTGTTGGGAGGGGTGTTGTTGTAATAGCCGCCCGCCAGCGTCGAGCTCCAAAGCCGGTTGTAGGCTCCGGACAGATACTGCCCGGTCGGACTTGCCGCCGTCTGGTAGTAGACATCGGCAAAGACCACGTTCTGGCAGATGGCCGCCGGGGTATCGATAATCGGCGTAGGGGGCAGGACAGGTTGCGTGTCCGCCGCCGTCAGCGGGTGCGGATCAAGCGGGGTCAAGTGATCCACCACCACGCCCTTTTCGCCAAGCTGACGGGCGATTTCGCACACCATCCCGCCACCGCGGCTGTGGCCAACCAAATGGATGGGTAGCTCCGCCAGGGCGGGTTGTCCGTTCTGGCCAGCGATAATCTTGGCAACCACCGCCGTCGCCACACTCTGCGCCGTGACACGGGTTGTCAGGTGATCGGCCACGGCGGACCAATCCACGACAACCAGCACTTCCGCACGGGTGGAGTTCGTCACGTTGAAGTTCCACGGACTGCATGTCGCCACCAGGGCACCGGCCGACCCCGTCACGGTGATCGTCCCGTAAAGGGCCTCGCCCCCCAGTTTGTACGCCGCCATGTCAGCGCGCAAGGAAGCAGGCCAAGCCGGCGCGCCGGCCACACTTGGATTGTAGCCATGCGTGATGATCGTCACGCCGTCGCCACGGGCGATCGGCGCCACCGCCAGACCTGCAACAACCCACGCGGCCAGAATTGACCAGGCTCCATTCATGCATTTCTTCATATTCATAATCCCTTTTATCACGGTTTCAAACTTATGGCAACTCCACTTGCAACTTGTAGAAAGGACCCCTCGGCGGAACGTTGGTGTCGCTCAGTTTGTCTGCCCCGCCGGTGCCGGGGCGCGGCCCCGCGCCGGGGACAGGCGACCACGCGCCGGACGAGAGGTTGCTGACGCCGCTGAGCGTGTACCGGCGGCCCGCGCTGGCCTCGAAGTACACCGTCCACGGCGGCAGGTTGCTGACTGCCGTGATGCGGAAGTAGGAGGCCGCATTGGTCGGGTTCAGGTCGGCGATGTATGCTTCGCGCACGGTGTTGACCCCGTTGGCCGCCAGCGCGTCGGGATTGGCGTTGGTGGTGCCGCCGTAGTATTTCGTCTCCCACTCGTTCGGAAGGGTGTCGCCGTCGGCGTCAAGCGTGACGCTGAAGGACGACTCGGTGCCAAAGGCCCCGCCTTCGAGGCCGGTGTCCACGGCCTGAACGGACCAGGTGTAGGCGCCGCTGGCCGGGAGGGTAAGGCTCCAGCTCCGGTTCATGTTGACGTTGCCCAGCGCCGCCACCTTGCGGAAGCCGCTGGCGGTGTTGGCCAAACCGGAAAACACATCGTCCTTGCCAGGGCCGGTGCCGACGCGCAGGTTGTAGGTCAGCCCGGCGGGCGGCGTCTGGCTGTCGCCGGACGCGTTCCAGTTCAGCGTGACCACGCCCCCGGAAACTGTGGCGGAAAGGCCGCCCGGCGCGGTTGGCACGGTGTTGGCCGCGCTGCTGGTGGTGTTCCGGTAGATGTAGGTCGCATCCGATTGCAGCATGGCGATGTCCAGCTTGCCGTCGCCGTCATAGTCGCCCCAGGCGGCGTAGCCGGTGTAAGGGGCCGTGTTGGCGACCGGGTTGACGGCCAGGTTCCCGGTGATGTCGGTGAAGGTGTTGTTGCCGTTGTTGCGGTAAACCATGACCTTGTTTGCGCCGCCACTCATATAGGCCGTACTGTAGAGCAGGTCGAGCCGGCCGTCGTTGTCGTAGTCCCCCCACTCGATGTTCATTCCCTTTTTATAGTACGGCAGGCCGGCATTGATGTCGGTGAAACTGCCGTCGCCATTGTTGTGATAGATGTGCACACCAAAATCACCGGTGATGGCAAGGTCGAGGTAGCCGTCGTTGTCATAATCGCCGACAGCCACATTGTTAAAGTCGATGGACGCCTGCATCACCGTTGTGCTGGCGGTGAAGCTGTAGACGCCGCCGCTGTCGGGGCCGTTGTTGCGATAGATTTTGGCTTTTCCGACGTCTACCACGACGATGTCGAGCCGGCCGTCGTTGTCAAAGTCGCCCCAGAGCGCGTGTGAACGTGGGGCTTCGGGCAGACCGGCGTTGATGTCCGTGAAAACCCCGCCGCCATCGTTGCGGTAGATGGCGGTTTTCACTCCACCCGGGTATGTGTTCCAGTCATCGGTGGATATGAGCAGATCGGGGCGGCCATCGTTATTGTAATCACCCCAGGCAACGTTACAATTGCGGTATACATAAAGACCACTGCCTATATCGAGGGTTGCCGCCAGGGTGAAGGTGTCGTCGTGGTTATTGCGATAGACGTAGGTTTTGTAGCTGGCGTTGCCGATAATCGCGAGATCGAGCCAGCCGTCGTTGTCATAGTCGGCCCAGGCGATGTTCCCGTTATTGGCTCCCGGCAGGCTGACGCCGATGTCGGTGAAACTGCCGTCCGCGTTGTGCCTGAAGATCTTGGTCGTGTTCTCGTCGATGATCATGGCGATGTCCTGGCGGCCATCGTTGTTGTAATCCCCCCAGGCGAGCGGTCGGTTTAACTGGCCAGAGTCGACATTCGCGCCCGGCAGGCCGGTGATGGCCGTGTCCACCCGCGTCATGAGCGGCGCGGAACGGACCACGGCAAACTGGCCGAAGCTGCTGATGTTGTCAAAGGTGGCGGTCTGGTTGGCGACGCTGACGCTGCTGGCGGTGCCGACCAATGCCCAGTCGGTATCGCTGACCGAGCCACGGCGATAGAGCGAGACATTGGCCGGGGTGGCCTCGTCGTCGGCGGTCAACCCCTGGCTGACGGTGAAGGTAAGGCTGGCGCTAAAGCTGCCGCTGGCGTCGAGCCGGTCCACGCTCCACCAGGGGGAGAGCTGCTCTTTGTTGCTGGCGGGCGCGACGTTGGGCGGACCGGCCTCGATGCGGGTGGCCGTGATATTGGCCGTGCCGGCTGTGGTGTAGTTGGCGATCAGGCCCGCGCCGCTGAAGGTGACCGTGCCGAGCGCCTCGGCCTGGCTGTTCGCGCTGCCGCTGCCGGCCGGGATGGTGGAAGGCACCCGCTCGCCGCCGTTCATGCCGGTCAGCGTGCCGGGATGCTGCCACGCGGACTGCGCCCGCTCGCACAGCACCGTGCCGCTGCGTTCATCGAAGGTGTAATACGCGACCAGCCCGGTCTCCGTGCCGCTCTGCACCAGATGCAGGTTCTCCCGTATCTGCTGCTGGCTGCGGGCCGTGTCCCAGATGCGGACTTCGTCCATGCGGCCGTTAAAGTAACTGCCGCCAAAATCCGAGCCGAGGCGCACCGGATCGGTGTTGAGGGAGATGACCTGGCTCGTCCCGGTGAGCGGGAGGGCCGTGCCGTAGATGTAGAGGGTCTGGTTCGTGCCCGCCTTGACGGCGGCCAGGTGATACCAGTAACCGGTCGCCAGCCCCAGGCCGGCGGTGGTCTGTCCGTTGAATTCCACTTCCGTGCCGTTCAGGCGGAGATACCAGCCGTTGGCGGCGGAGGTCTGGTATTTGCTGACCAGCCCCTGTAAGCCGGTCACGCTCGCGGGCTTGAACCAGAGTTCGAGGGTATGGGTGTCTTTCAGGCCCAGCTCGGTGGCCGAGGGAATCTCCGCATACTGGCTGGAACCGTTGAAGACCAGCGTGTTGCCGGGGGGGAGCAGGGTGGACGGAGCCCGCGCCACGAAACTGCGCTGGCTGCCGTAGATCGTGTCGGACGCCGTGGCGGCCCAGGCGCGGACGTAATAGGTCTGGCCCTCGGTCAGGCCCGTAAGCGTGCCGGTGAACGCGCCGATGCCGCTGCCGTTCGTGGTGCCGGGGTCGGCCCGCGTCGGCGTGCCGCTGGTGTTCCAGCAGAGGCCCCGCGCCGTGACGGGCGCGTCGCCAGCCGAAACCACGTTCCCGCCGCCCTGGGCGCCGGTGGCGGTGATGTTGGTGAGGCCGGCGGTGGTGATGACCGGCAGGTTCGGGATCGCCAGGGAGGCTTCCGCGGCCCACGCGCCGCCCGCGTAGGAGGTGTCAATCGCCTGCACGGACCAGTAGTAGGTGTGCCCCTGCGGCAAAGTGAGCGTCCGCGAGCGGTTCTTGCCCATGTTCCCCAGGGCCGGCACGTAGCGGCAGCCGTTGGTCGTGTTCGCCGTGCCGGAGATGATATCGTCCGTGCCCGGAGCGGTGCCGACGCGCAGGTTGTAGGAGAGGCCGTCCGCCGGGGTCTGGCCGTCGGACGCCGCGCCCCAACTGAAAACGACCGCGCCGTTATTGATGGAGGCAGTGAGGCTGCCGGGGGCAGTGGGGGGCGTGATGAGGGTGGTTGCGCCGTTGTTGTGGAAAACGCGGCCTGAAATCGGAGAACCGCCACGAATGATCACCAGGTCCAGCCTGCCGTCGCTGTCAATGTCGGACCAGCCAGCGATGTCGGGATACAGAGAAGCAATCAAATTAGCCTTCAGTCCGGTTTCGATGAAGCCGAAGGTGTTGTCGCCGTTATTCCTGTAGAGGAGGAATGGGTCTCCAGTGGTATGCGTTGCGGTATCGCCGGAGAGGGCCAGGTCGAGCCGTCCGTCGTTGTCATAGTCCCCCCACGCACAGCCCCCGCGGGCGCTCCCGGTCAGGCCGGCATTGATGTCGCTGAAGGCGCCGTTGCCGTTGTTGTGATAGATGCGGCTAATGTAGCCGGAACCGTCCGAGAGAAAATTGGTCGTACCGTTCAGCACCAGGTCGAGATAGCCGTCGTTGTCGTAGTCCCCCCACGCCGCACTGCTGAATCTCACGCCCGGCAGACCGGCGTTGCTATCGCTGAAGGTGCCGTCGCCGTTGTTATGGTAGATGCGTGCGACGAAGTTTGGATTGTTGACGCCGGTCAGAACGAAATCCAGCTTGCCGTCGTTGTCATAATCCGCCCACGCCACCGCGCCTTGCTGGAGACCCGGCAGGCTGACGCCGCTGTCGCTGAAGACGCCGTTTCCGTCGTTGTGGTAGATGCGGGTGATTTCGCCTTCATTGAGGCTAATACCGCTCAGAATCAGATCGAGCCGGCCGTCGTTGTCATAATCGCCCCACGCCCCACTGGAAGAGGCGAGGCCGGGCAGGCCGGCGTTAATGTCGGTGAAGGTGCCGTTGCCGTTGTTGCGGTAGATCCGGGTGATTCGGGTGGAACCGTCGCTCATCGTACCAGCCATGACGAAATCCAGGTAGCCGTCATGGTCATAGTCCCCCCAGGCCACCATGCCCTGAGTGACTCCGGGCAGGCTGATGCCGCTGTCGGTATAGGTGCCGTCGCCGTTGTTGCGGTAGATCCGGGTGATTCGGGTGCTGGTTCCGCCCAGCAATCCCGCCAGCAGGATATCCTGTTTCCCGTCCCGGTCGTAGTCGCCAATTGATGCGCCACTGTTCCCATAACTGTTAATCACTGGCAGCCCGGCAGCGGAGGCGGTGAAGTAGTTGAGCGCAAAGGTGGCCGTGACCGTGCCGTCCCCGGTGATGGGGCCGGTGGTGACGGTGTAGGTGGTGACCGCATCGCTGCTGTTGCTGTAGCTGATGCCGCAGCCGGTGACGCTCGCCACATGGTAGCCGCTGTCCGCGTTGAACTTGAACGAGACGGTGGCGTTATCGGGCACGTTCGCGGGCGACGGCGTGCTGCCGTCCAGGGCGCCGTTGGCCCCCGCCGTGGCGGTGACGGTGTGGGTCCACTGGGCGTAGAGGGTGGTGTCGGTGGTGATGGTGAAGGTTGCGCCGACGGCGTATTCGGTGCCGGATCTGTCAGCGGCGGTGTTCCAGGAGTTGACATGGAAGCCGGTTTTCGTCAATGTTCCGCCGCCAAGCACAGTGACCGTGCTGCTGCCGTAATAGGGGCTGCTGCCATCGACCGGCGCGGTGCCGCCATCGTTGCCGTTGCCGTTATAGGTGACGGTGCGGGTGTAGGTGGGGAGCGTTGCCAGCGTGTAGTAATTGCCGTTGGTGAGGCTCTGACCGGTGACGGTGAAATAGGGTGCGCTGTAGGTTCCTTCCAGCGACGTGGCGCCGCTGGCAAAGGTGCCGTCGCTATCCACCAGCAGGCGCAGCCGGGAGCCGACGATGTTGCTCAGGCCGGTGGTGTCGATCTTGATATCACCGCTGGCGCTGCTGACCACCTCGGCCCGCCAGACGCGGGTGAGGCGATCGTTGAAGGCGGGGACATCGGTGGACTGCCAGGCGTCGGCGCCGTTGTCATGGCCGAAAACGGCGAAGTCCGTGCCGGTTTCGCTGCTATTGACCAGGCTCAGACGGCTGGAGGCGAGGCTGGTCGGATTGGCAATCCACACGCCCCGGACGTTGGTATTACCGGCAACGACATTGGCAAGCGGTAGGGTTGAGGCTGACCAAGTGGGAGTATTGACTAGCGTGCCGGTGTGAGCGTTGGCAGTGGAATCCGTCAGCGAGGTTCCGGCGCCCTGGTTGAAACGGTAATAGGCTTGCAGACCGCTTTCGCTGCCAATCAGCCCCTTGTGCATGGTGTCCTGGATTTCTGACTGGGTGCGGACGATGTTCCAGATGCGTGCTTCGTCTATCTGACCGGCAAAGTAGCGGGAGCGGTAGTCGCAGCCCAGGCGCACTTCGTTGGTGTTGGCGACGACGGTAAGAACTGTGCCGGAAATGGTCTTTTCCACGCCGTTGACGTAGAGGCGGCGCGTGCCGCCGCTGTTCACCGCTGCCACGTGATACCACTGCCCGGCCTGGAGGTTCAGCCCGCTGGTCTTCAACTGGTCGAAGTCCAGCTCGGTTCCGCTGAGGCGTAGCAGGTAACCGTTGGCGAGGGCGGTCTGGTACTTGTCGATCAGGCCGCCCCCCGCAACTCCTGCTGCACCGAAGCTGTCGGCCTTGAACCAGCATTCGAGCGTGTAGTTGCTGGTCATGTCGAGGCTGTTCGCGTCCGGTATGCTGACGTACTGGCTCGTGCCGTTGAAGGTAAGCGCATAGTTGACCGGTACGCTGCTGGCGGTCCAGACGGGGGCGTTGACCAGCGTGCCGGTATTGGCACTGGTCGTGAGATCGGGCAGCGCCGTGCCGGATGCCTGGTCGAACTGGTAATAGGCCACCAGGCCGGATTCGCTGCCGGTCAGAGCATGATACATGCCTTGCTGGATTTCGGCCTGGGTGCGGGAGGTGTTCCAGATGCGCGTCTCATCCAGTTGACCGGCGAAATAGCGACCGTCGAATTCCGATGCGAGCCGCACCGGGTCGGTGTTGGCCACTACGGTGGTGGCAGTGCCGGAAATGGCCTTCTCCACGCCGTTGACATAAAGGCGGCGCGTGCCATTGCTGTTGACCGCCGCCACGTGATACCACTGCCCGGCCTGCAGGTTCAGCCCGCTGGTGGTCATCTGGTCAAAATCAAGCTCCGTACCGTTCAGCCGGAGCAGGTAGCCGTTAGCGCTACCACTATGGTACTTGCTGATCAGGGCGCGCAGACCGCCGAAGCTGTCGGCCTTGAACCAGCATTCGAGCGTGTAGTTGTTGGTCATGTCCAGATTGTTGGCGTCCGGGATGTTGACATATTGGGTCGTGCCGTTGAACGACAGCGCGTTGCCCGCGTCTCCCAGCGCCTGCCCCGCGCCCAGCGCCAGCATCCCCGCCACCACATAACTTCCGAACCGCATCCACCCGTTGCACGATTTCTTCATATTACTCTCGCTTTCGTCCTGTTCTCATTTGCACCTGAATCGAAGTTCCGTCAACTACGATTCCAGAAAAAAGATACACCTATGTATGTTTTTGCTTGCTTTAAAAATATCATTCTGCTATTGTCCTGTCAAGTAAGCAAGAAAAAATCATGAAGAAAAAAGAAAAAGAAGAAAAACCTTCCGGTCGCGACCGGGGACGTAACAAGTGGTTTGAAGCCGCGCTCAAGACGCTGGTGGAGGAAGGCGTCGATGCCGTCAGGATCGATCGCCTCGCCACGCAGCTCGACATCACCCGTGGCAGTTTCTATCACCACTATAAGGATCATGCCGCCCTGCTGCACGACATGTTAGAACACTACATCGAGACGAACCAGCAATGCTTCCTCACGATGCTTCCTCTGCTGCGGGGCACGGCCAAAGATAAGTTGTGGGTGCTCTGGAGCGCAACGGCGGACCAGACGTTCCGCGATTACGACTGGGCCATACGCATGTGGGGCATGCATGACCCGCACGTGGCCAAGGTGTTGGAGCAGATCGACAACAAACGCATGGAGGTGCTGATCGGGCTCTTCATGGAAATGGGGTTCAACGCGGACGAGGCATGGATCCGCGCGGCCCTGGCCTATCACGGCTCGCTTGGCGACCGCGCCTTTTTTGCGCCGTTTCCTTCCATGGAAAAGCGCCTGCTGTGGAGGCGCATCGCCCTGGAAATCCTAAGCCGCACAGATTGACCGATGCATTAACGGTCGAAGCCGTCTTTGTCGAGCGGCTGAACATCACCTTTGAAATAGCGATGAAAACCCCGTGGCAGGAGATGATAATCCATGCCGTCCGTCATGGATGACATATCACGGGAGTTGTAGGTGTTCCAGAAGAGGACGTTTTTATCCTTCAAAATCCCGTTGCGGGCATCGGCAACCACTGCTGCGAAAGCCTTTGCAGAATAGGTGCCACTCATGATGATGCCGCAGTGCTCCCGCATCAGCTTGGCCGCCTCGACATCCTTCGAGGTGAACCGCGCATAGCCGTCCCCCAGATAGTCATTGCTGATTTCAAGCGCTTCCCGCGGACACTCAAGTTTCGGGAAAGTTGGATCAAGCTTGTGCAGAAAAGCGGACGTGTCCCGAAAGCGGCGTCGCAAGAGCCACGGACTTGAAAAAAGCTCTTCCAAAACTCTGACAGCAATGATCCGACTCCTGACACCGGCGACCTTGAGTCCCAGCATCAAGCCGATGGTTGTTCCCATGGATCCCAGGGGGACATAGATTCTGTCCGGCTCGGGAATGAGACCGGCATCGATCTGTTCTTTCAGTTCTAACGCGGCATTGATATAACCCACAATTCCAAGTGGCGATGAACCGCCCGGCTGGATAAAGCCCGGAAACTTACCGTTCTTCAGTGTTGCGCGTGTCAGACCATAGAGCATGCGGCCGACAATTGAAAAATAATTGCACGCGCACAGCCGTGCGTGCGCGTGAACGCTGGCCAGGAGATTGCGCCTGACATAGTGGGCATTGGCCTGAGGCAACAGGTACGATGAACATTTTATGCCTAGTCTTTCAGCGTAGATGGCTAAGGCTAGCGCTTGATTCGAGCCGGCATAACCAATCGTCATCACCTCGTGTGCGTTTCGTTGCAGGGCGCTGCCCAGCAGGAACTCCAGCATACGGACCTTATTACCGCCGTAAACTTCTCCGCTGAGATCATCCCTCTTCATGTAGAGATGATCGAGCCCGATCGCCGCACCGAGTTGCTCGACCTTTTCGACCGGTGTCGGAAAACTTCCCAGCGACACATGGGGAAGCTTCGCCAGAAGCGCAGGAAACCTCCTGAAGAGCGGCAACATAAAACTGGACAGGTCAGAACTCAAAAAAAGCCTTTGTCATATTGACCCATTTCGCAGGTCGGATGCGTTGGCCGTAAACGGCATGGTTGCGAGGAAATCCGAAAAATATGCTGAGCTTGCAAGCCCTATTCTCTGCAAGGCAAGAGACATTAGCTACGGATTGCGCGGATGACGCGGCTTAAGAGAGGCCGCTTTTAAACTCAGGCATCGTTCGAATCATAAATTCATCGAACAACGGCACTGTAAATGCCATGTCACCATGGGCTGGACTATAGATCATCCCTTTTTTCATCAACTTGGCCCGCACGGGTCCTAGGCTGGTTACCTTTACTCCCAATAGTTCAGCAATGACACCTGTCCGATGAGCACCTGGACCCAGTTCGGCAACTGCACGCAAAAAATTCTTTTCATTGGGGGTTAAGCGATCAAAGCGCACGCGAAAGAAGTTCTGGTCTAAGCGTTCAATCACACGCGAAGTGGCCGTTTGGACGACATTCAAAGTGATTGTCGTTGTCGGAGCATGATTCCATGCCTGGTATCCCCATTCCTGGAGGAAGTAGGGATACCCCTTCGTTAGCCGAAAAATTTCCTGCAAGGCCGTGATTTCAAAAACAACGCCAACCGCTTGCGCAGGTTCTCGCAAAGCCTTGGCCGTGTCTTCCTCAGACAGCGCCCCGACCTCTGGAAAGTTAAAAAGCCTTTCAGCGTAAGATTTTGAGTCTCCTGCGAGGGCTGGCAGGATAGGCAAACCTGCACCTAACAAGACTAGCGGAAGTTGGCGTTGTTGTATCTTGTGCATTGCCATGATAAGTGCACCTAGCTCCTTCTGATTCAAGTATTGAATCTCATCGACGAGCATAGCCACTGCGCTCTTTCTCTCCTCTGCAGCTTCAGCCACGGCAACAAACAGGTTGGGCAGATCAATTTCTAAGTCCCCGCTATCAGCCGAGCCTTGTTCTGGATCGATATCCAATCCAATGCTGATGTCATTATAGGTGATTTTGAGAGCACCAAGGAAGCTTCGTAACACACGCAACCCCCTCTTCGCCTTATCACCGGCACCGGCCATCCGATCCAGTTCAAACAAGATGGTTCGAAGATGCTGAGCCAATAAGGGGCCTAAGGGCTTATTTTCGTGCGCTTCGACGACGATGGTCCTGTAGTTTGCAGCTCTGGCTAATCGTTCAATTTCATTGAGCAACACAGTTTTTCCTACCCCTCGAAGCCCCGTAAGCAGGAGACTTTTCTCTGATCTCCGCTCTTTGACGCGACCGAGAAGAATACGGGACTGTTCCAAAATAGGATCACGTCCTACCAATTCAGGAGGCGGCGAACCAGCGCCAGGCGAAAAAGGATTACTGATAGGATTCATTTATACCTCTTTATAGCTATTTATAACAGAAAGTCGATATAATCGTCTAAACTTGGTATAAAGTCAAGGAAAAGTAGCTTCAAAAAAGGTTTCTCCCTTTTGAACGGTTCGTATCGCCGTCACCCAAACATCAGCAGCGGTTCATGATCTAGGTGCAGCACAGGCAGCCCATCTGCCAGGTGTGATGTTCGCGCGCCAGGAGCTCGTCGGACGAGGCAGGACCCCAGCTCCCACGCGGGTAGGTAGTCAGCGGAGAAGCGTCTGCTGAGGACTTCCAACCTGACAGGATCGGATCGATCAACCGCCACGCGCCTTCGATATTATCGCTGCGGGTGAAGAGGGAGGCATCCCCCTTGATCGCATCCAAGAGCAAGCGTTCATAGGCATCCGGCAATGCGATGTTACCAAAGGCTTTGGGATAGTCGAAGTCCATGTTGACCGAATGAGACTCATTGATCGTGTCCGGCACTTTGGTCTCAAAGCGGAGATGGATGCCTTCATCGGGCTGGAGGCAGATGGAAAGCATGTTGGGACGGAAATTCTCATTTTTTGCAAGGTTGAACATCACATCAGGAGGCGGCTGGAACTGAACAATGATGTTGCTGCTCTTCACGGTCATCGCCTTGCCGGAGCGAAGATAAAAGGGCACACCCTTCCAGCGCCAATTGTCGATATAGAGCTTAAGCGCGGCGAACGTGGGTGTCTGTGAGTCGGTCGCAACACCCGCACTTGAGGTGTATCCCTCATATTGAGCCCGCACCGTGTCGCTCAGCAGAATAGGACGCACCGTCCCGAGTACTTTCGCTTTTTCATTACGAATTGCATCTGCATCGAGGGAGGCAGGCGGTTCCATCGTCGCGAGCGTCAGTAACTGAATCAGATGATTCTGGAACATGTCCCGCAACACCCCTGCCTGATCATAATAACCCGCGCGACTGCCCACATCGACCTTCTCCGCCACGGTGATCTGGACATTGGACACGTAGCGCCGATTCCAGAGCGGCTCGAAAAGCGTATTGGCAAAACGGAGGAAGAGAATATTCTGGGCTGTGTCCTTGCCCAGGTAGTGATCAATGCGATAAACCTGCTCTTCGCGAAAAGCATTGTGCACTTGCTCATTCAGCGCCTGCGCAGAGGCCAGATCTGTTCCAAAGGGTTTTTCAATCACGATGCGCCGCTTGCCCTCCTTCTCGCTATTCATGCCAGCAGCAGCCAGAGAGTCGCAGGCCGGACCATAAAAATGAGGCGCTGTGGCCAGATAATACACGCGATCCGCAGGCCCCTTTTCGATACCAGCGAGATACGTCTTGAGGAGTCCGTAATCTGAGGCGACTTCCAAATTTCCACGAAAATAACTGATGCTCTCCTCAAAAGCGTTCCAAGCCCCTTCATCAAATGCAATACCCCCATACTCCTTGACACCCTCACGCAGACGGTCACGGAACTGATCATCGCTCCAGTCCCTGCGTGCAACGCCCACAATACGAATACCCGGAGGGAGGCGATTCTTTTTAAAATTATTAAAAAGTGCCGGGATCAATTTGCGCTGGGTTAAGTCGCCAGATGCGCCAAAGATGACAACCGTACTCTTCCTTGCCAAAACATTCTGTTCATTCATAAAATGACCTTTCTTAGAATTCTATCAAATCATTTGGTTTTCCCCAAGTGCTTTTGTCTCTGTAAAGTTGTCCTCACTTTTACCCCTCTTCCTTCTTGCTTGTTACTATCAAGGAGGAGTATCCTATTTATATCGTTATTTCATAAACATGTTCAACGAATCTTATCTAGGAGGCACATTATGAGTACCATCACATTTAAAGGAACCCCTATTCAACTCGCTGGCAGTTTTCCAATTGTTGGGAAACAGGCACCTGATTTCAAGCTGACAACCGGAGATCTGTCAGACAAGCAACTGGCCGATTTCAAGGGGAAGACCAAAATCTTGAACATCGTCCCCAGCCTTGATACGCCAGTATGTGCGATATCTGCACGCAAGTTCAACGAAGCTGTCGGCACCCGTCAGAACGTTGTGCTTCTGAATATCTCGGCGGATCTGCCGTTTGCACAGGGACGCTTCTGCGAATCGAACGCGCTAAAAAATATTGTGACCCTCTCTACGTTCCGTACCCCAACATTCGGCAAAGACTATGGCGTACAGATTGCCGAAGGACCGCTCGCTGGACTGACGGCCCGCGCCGTGATTGTGATCGACGCATCAAACAAGGTGACGTATACGGAACTGGTCCCTGAGATCGCCCAGGAACCGAATTACAATGCCGCGTTGAAGCTGGTGTAGCCGGACTGGAATGAGGGAAGACATAATCCTGGGCGAATAGGCGTCCCCGCCTGTACAGCGAAACCCGGGATATATGGCTGGCGGCTTTTTTGGCCGCCAGTGAACAGGCGGGGACGCCTATTCGCCCAGCAAAGCGTTCCTCATTCCACCATTCCAATATTCCATTGTTCCGTTCTCTCACAGGAGGGCCCTTCCCATGAACGACACTATCGATACGATTCAGGCCATGGAAATTCTTGATTCGCGTGGAAATCCGACCATTCGAGTCCATGTCACGCTTGCTGACGGAACACGGGCTTCAGCCTCTGTGCCATCTGGCGCATCAACTGGAGCACATGAAGCTGTTGAATTGCGCGATGGCGACAGGGCTCGTTATCTGGGCAAAGGCGTCCTCAAAGCCGTTGGTCATGTGAATGAGTTTTTAGCTCCCTTGCTCAAAGGACGCTCGGCTTCTCGCCAAGAGGAAATCGACCTTGCGATGATTGCGCGAGATGCCACGCCAAATAAATCAGCACTCGGCGCGAACGCCATGCTCGGCGTATCCATGGCCGTTGCCCGCGCCGCATCACAATCCGTAGGGGTACCTCTTTACGAATGGCTTGGGAAGGATAGCGTGAACCTCTTGCCCATGCCGATGATGAATATTTTGAACGGCGGCAAGCATGCTCAGACACGTGTTGATTTTCAAGAGTTTATGGTGGTCCCTGTAGGCGCGCCTTCGCTGCGTGAGGCTGTTCGCTGTGGCGCAGAAATTTTTCACGCCCTCAATCAGTTGCTCTCTAAAAAAGGGTATGCCACAGGTGTCGGCGATGAAGGAGGCTTTGCCCCTGACCTTCATTCGAACGACGAGGCATGCGAACTCATCGTCGCGGCGATAACTGCCACAGGATACAACCCTGGACGCGATGTCGGTATTGCACTCGATCCCGCAGCAAGTTCCTTCGCGGAAGGGAAAAATTACGCACTTACAAAATCGGATAGCGGAATCAAAACAACACAGGAGATGATTGATCTCTACAGTAACTGGAGCACACGTTTTCCCATTGTCTCGATTGAAGACGGACTTGCCGAAGATGACTGGGATGGATTCCGAGCCTTGACCACTAAGCTCGGCAAGACCGTGCAAATTGTAGGAGACGATCTCTATGTCACCAACACACGCTTCATAGAAAGGGGTATCCGCGAACACGCCTCCAATGCCGTGCTGATTAAACTGAATCAAATTGGCACAGTGACGGAAACGCTTGAAGCGATACATCTATGCCAAGATGCCGGATGGAACGCCATCATCTCCCATCGCTCGGGCGAGACCGAAGACACCTTTATCGCCGACCTCGCTGTCGCCACCGGAGCTGGCCAGATCAAGACAGGCTCGACCTGCAGAAGCGAACGGACCTGCAAATATAACCGCCTCATGGAGATCGAAGCCGAACTTCAATCCAGTGCACGCTTCAAAAATCCCTTTTCAAATCGCGCAAAATAAGGATTACTCCTTATCGGCGGGCTTCTTAGGGGACACGACCATCTGCATGAGCGTGCGCTTTTCTTGCCACGTGTCACGCAAGGAACCGATGCGGATGAGCTGTTGGAACTGATCCGTCTTGATCCGGCGTGAGGGTGTCACGCGAATGCGCGTAGGCTTTCCAGGTTCGAGACAAAAATAATTGTCATCATAACGTGCGTCCATGCCGTCAAGCGAAAGCCAGACCCACATGACCGTGAACGGACTGGTCAAAGTGACGGCATAACTGTTGTCATCCCAAATGCGGATGTCCGCACGCATCCGAGGATGCGGCAACGCCCATTCACGCGGCTCACAGAAATAGACCACGTTTGAGGAGACCGTATTCCCTTGCTCGTCATTCAGATTGAGCCACAGGAAGAGGTCTGCAACACCAAACTTTTCAACCGCATCCGCCACGCTGACCATACTCACGCCTTCACGCGAAGCTGGCGCAAGCGCCACCTTCTTAGCGCCGTCCGCAACAGCCTCGCCTTGTGTACGTACCAAGCGCCAGACGAGTTCGCCCTTGAAGAGTTTGGGCGTGTCATTAAAGGCAAAAAGTTCAACCTTTTTCGTTTTGGAGGAATAGCTCCCAGTCGGCCACAGGGATGCCATGGCTTTACGCAATATATAATGTGCCGCTTTCCACCGACCTTCATAGTCGACGGTCGCTGCGCTACATTGAGGCCAAGGGTCGTTCAAGTGCCAATGGATGAACGCTCGGGTATCCGGTTGCGTACACCGTACGCGCTCCCATTCGCGTTTCAGCAGAACACCCTGCTGAATCTGACTCAGCCAGACCAAGTTGTCGAAATTCGACGGAAAGAGAAAGTGCTGAGTGAAGCGGGCTGCCATATCGGCAACACACGCTGGATTTTCCGCATGATAAATGCAAGTCGGATGGGAAAGATTCCGCTCTTCCTCTGGAAGATACGTTGCAATAATGCGCTGCTCCGGCAAAGATGCCACAGGTGTAAAGTCCTTCCTGACAAACAGCTCTTTAGGCAGGATTGCGCGACCTGCATCCTCTGCCTTGATTTTCTTGATGACGCCTGCATCATCACATCCCCAGATGGCCAAGCAGGCATGATGCCTCAGGCGGCAAATGTTTGGCACAAGATCCTGCTCAATCGTATCATGCCAGACCATCACGCCATATTCATCACACAAATCATAAAAGGCATTACACTCGTACGTTTCTATATCGCGAACACGGATCATATTCATGCTTGCCACGACCGTTGCCTTAACCAGACGCGCATATTCCACACGCGATAAACGCGCCGGATAGAGATCGGGAGAGATCCATGTCGTCCCCTTCATAAAAGTCGGATGTCCATTCGCAACCAAAAATGGCTGTCCATCTTTCGACTTCTTGAGCTGAATATCACGGATGCCAACACGCTTCGACACATGATCTAGACAGGACCGTTCAGCATAGATGTCGATGACCACCTCGTACAAGGGTTGTTCGCCCATGCCAGCCGGCCACCAATACTGCGCATTCTTGAGATTCAAGCGCAAGGACTGCCGATCCTTCTTCAAAATGTCGCGAGCCTCATGGAGCGTGTTCCCTTTGTAACAAATGCGGACCGATACTTCCATGTGACGCTCGGCATCAAAGCGCTCCGTGCAGACTGTCACGTCCAGTCCTACAATCGGTACCTCGGCAAAATCCTGCTGAATCATCACATCGGTGATACGTACCCCATTGAATGACAAAATGGAAACATCCCCAGCTATGCCGATAGTGGGCAAACTAGGTGCGCCTTGCAGAAGTACTACATCCCCTTTCGTCTTCTTGACCGCTGCCTCAAACGAGACGGATAAAATATTTTTGCCAACCTTGACATGTTTTTGGACATCAAACTCAGCCAGATGAGATCCTGCTCCAGCCTTCCCCAGTTTGACACTGTTCAACGAAACAGTCGCAACACCGTCTAGTCCTTCGAAGGCAAGCACAACATGTGAATAAGCTGAAAGATCATCGCACGTAAACTGGTTCTCATACGTCCAAGCGTTTTCGGCAACCCAAGCCATATTTTGGAGGTTCCGCCCGACAAAAGGATCCTCAATCTCGTGGATCGTCAATAAATCAGCATGAACACATCCAGGGACAATTGCTTTATAAATCTTCTTAGAACTTTCCCGCCGGACAGTCCATTCTCCAGTCAAATCAAGTCTTCTCATGAATTTTAATCTACCCCACCTCGTTTTTTCAGTGCCACATAAATAGACCATCAGAATAACATAACACTCTCTTTCTTGCAAACAGCAAAAAAGTTTTTTTTGGGACAGTGCAGTGCATCTAAAAAGAACAACACTTTGAAATGAAAATTGATTCTGAAAAGCGATTCAGGTATAGTGTTCCTTTCCTTTTTGAAAGAAAGTGAACCCTTATGACACTTGTAGAGCTTGATCTCCACCATGTTGAATCTTTGACTGAAGTCACCGCAGCAACCGATGCTGACACCCTCGAGCAAATCCGCGTGAAATATGTCGGTCGTAATGGTATTGTGCCCGCCCTCATCAAGCAGATGAAGGATGTTCCAGCCGAAGAACGCCCTGAATTTGGAAAACGCGTACAAGCCTGGCGCGCCGCGCTCGAAGCCGCCTTGAATGAAAAGCAGCTTTCCGTGGCGCCTGAGGAAACAAAAGGACCTGCCTTTGACCACACGCAGCCTGGACGTTGGTTCGCACCTGGGGCGAAGCATCCTGTTTCCCGCGTGATCGAGGAAACCGCCGCTATTTTCGCGCGTCTCGGCTTCACCGTTGCAGACGGACCAGATATCGAAAACCGTTTTAACAACTTCACCGCGCTCAACACCCCTGCTCACCATCCGTCCATGGATCCTTCAGATACTTTTTGGATGACTGATAATCTCTTACTCCGTACCCAGACGTCGCCAGTGCAAATCCGCATGATGACGCAGCATCAGCCACCCGTGCGCATCATCACCCCTGGCCGCACCTATCGTCGCGACACCACAGATGCAACCCACAGTGCGAACTTCCATCAGATTGAAGGACTGTATGTGGACACCAAACCCGTCTCCCTCGCGGACCTGAAGTCGACGCTCGCGTATTATGCCAGCGAAATGATGGGATCCAAAGCGGGCGTGCGTTTCCGTCCTCACTTTTTCCCTTTCACTGAACCAAGCGTGGAAGTGGACTTTTCCTGCCATGTCTGCGCAGGCAAGGGATGCAAAGTCTGTAAGATGAGTGGCTGGATCGAGATCGCCGGTGCAGGCATGGTTGACCCGCGCGTCTTTCAATTTGTCGGATACGATCCTGAAAAGGTTTTTGGCTATGCCTTCGGCTTCGGTGTCGAGCGTATCGCCATGATCAAGTATGGTATCCCTGACATCCGCTGGCTCTACGAAAACGACACCCATTTTCTCGGCCAGCTCGCTTAAAGTCCGCCGCTCGGAGCGGCACATCCGCCTTCGCGATGCCTACGGCGGACAGGGTGGCAGTCGGCAGTACCAGTTGGCAGTTAATCTCCGGGAATAAACGAAGGAGTAATTTCTCAAATTAAGAGTTAAAAGTTAAACGTTGAGCGTTAAAAGTTTAAAACGCTTAACACTCAACGCCTAACTCTTAACGCTGAAGTTTTAGGTAAGATGGAGGTGTGTATATGGATGCTGTATTGCTGGCCCGACTTCAATTTGCCCTGACCGTGGGCTTTCATTACATTTTCCCACCGCTCACGATCGGGCTGGGGTGGATGCTGTTCTTCTATCAGACGCGCTTCCTGAGAACCGGCGACCTTATCTTTCGGCAACTCTCCCGCTTCTGGATGCGCATGTTCGCCATCACCTTTGCCGTCGGCGTTGCTACAGGCATCACCATGGAGTTCCAGTTCGGCACCAATTGGGCAGCCTACTCGCGCTTCGTGGGCGACATCTTCGGTGCGCCATTGGCTGCCGAGGGCGTGTTCGCCTTCTTTCTAGAGTCCAGCTTCCTCGCTATTCTGATCTATGGCGAGAATCGCGTCTCCCAAAAGGTCTATTGGCTTTCCAGCCTGTTGGTGGCTGTAGGTGCAACTCTCTCCGCCTTCTGGATCGTGGTTGCCAACTCGTGGCAACAAACACCCGCCGGGTATCATCTCGTGAACGGGCGAGCCGAACTGACGAGCTTCTGGGAGGCGGTCTTTAACCCCTCAACCCTGCCGCGTTATTTCCATGTCATCGCCGGGGCGCTAGTAGTGGGCACCTTCTTCGTGGTCGGCGTGTCCGCCCTCATGCTGCTGAAAAAGCGACACGTAGCATTTGCCGAACGCTCGCTCAAAAGCGCGCTGATCCCGTTCTTCCTGTCCATCATGCTGGTGATGGGCATGGGCCATCTGCACGCAGTACAGGTCGCTCAAACGCAACCTGCCAAACTGGCTGCCTTCGAAGGGCTCTGGGAGACCCGGACCGGTGCGCCCTTGTTGCTCTTCGGCTTCCCCAACGCCGAAACGGAAACGACCGATTGGGCGGTCAGTGTTCCGAATGCACTCAGCCTCATGGTCGGGATGTCAAAAGACACCAAAGTCCAAGGCCTGAAAGACTTTCCAAAAGCAGACCGTCCCCCGCTGCTCACAACCTTTTTCAGCTTTCATTCCATGGTTTACCTTGGCGGCTGGTTCGCGCTGCTGGCGATGGCGGGCCTGTTCCTGTGGTGGCGCGGTACTATAACGCAAAACCGACTTTTTCTGACGTCCGCAGCCCTGACGCTTCCCCTTCCTTTTCTCGCCAACGAACTCGGGTGGATCGCGGCGGAGGTCGGACGCCAGCCGTGGGTCGTCTACAACCTGATGCGAACAAAGGACGCTGTATCGGGCGCGGTTCCCGCCGGGCAGATTCTGGCCTCGATCATCCTCTTCTCCCTGATCTACACGCTGCTGTTCGGTGTCTGGCTCTACCTGCTCGGACGACAGTTTGATAAAGGCCCCCAACCGCTTGAAGAGGAGGTGCGCTCATGATTACGCTGCAAGTCATCTGGTTGCTCCTCATCGGAATCCTGATCATCGGCTATGCCATCCTCGACGGTTTTGACCTCGGGGTCGGCTGCTGGCATCTCTTCGCAAAAAAGGGCGACGAACGGAGCTCGTTCATCCGGTCAATCGAACCCTTCTGGGACGGCAACGAGGTCTGGCTGCTCACCGGCGGCGGGGCACTCTTCGCCGCGTTCCCGCCAGTCTACGCAACGGTCTTCAGCGGCTTCTATCTGCCGCTCATGCTGGTCTTGCTGGGCCTGATCTTCCGTGCGGTCTCCATCGAATATCGCAACAAGGTCGAGAACCCCCGTTGGGTGGCTGCCTGGGACGTGGCATTCTCGCTCGGCAGCATGTTGCCTACGTTGCTCTACGCCGTGGCCGTGGGCAATCTCCTGCGGGGCTTGCAGCTTGACGCAAAGGGCGATTACACGGGCGGGTTCTTCGCCCTGCTCAACCCCTACTCCCTGGTGGTCGGGCTGGTCGGTTTCTCGATGTTCGCCCTGCATGGCGCGCTCTATCTGGCAGTCAAGACAGGAGGCGACACCCAGCGCAAGGCGCGGCTCTGGGCAGCCCAAGCCTGGCGGGTCTACGCCCTGCTCTTTTTTGTGGTTGCCGGCTGGACCGCCAGCTGCTACCTGCGCAATGGCGTGGTGTTGCCGTTCGTGCTCGCCACGCTGGCTGTAGTCGCGCTCGCGCTGATCAGAGCCTTTAACCGCAAGGGTGAGGATCTCAAGGCGTTTCTCGCCTCCTGCGCCAGCATCGCGCTGGTGATGCTCTCCGTGGTCGCGGTCCTCTTTCCCAATCTGGTCATCGCGACCAACGACCAGGCCCTCTCGCTCACCATCTTCAACGCCTCCTCATCCCTCCGCACGCTCAGCGTGATGCTGGTCATCGCGCTCCTCGGCATGCCAGTCGTGATCGGCTACACCATCTTCATCCACCGAATCTTCAAGGGCAAGGTGTGAGCCTGTCGACAGGGAATGCCTGTCCTCGTATCCTAATTATGACGAAATCGCCATAATTATAAGTTTGTTAGGTCATTGGTTCAAAATTCCAAGAGCCTCTTGGTGTTTGGCTTGGATGAATTTTTCCAGTTTGTCCTTCGAGGGTAAATTCACTGCGTATTGGGAGACAAAGAGTTGGTTATCCATGCTGGCGGTGGCGTATTCCACCAGCGCATGGTCTTTGTCGGTACAGAGCAGCAGCCCGACAGGCAGGTTGTCGCCAGGGGTCATCTTATGTCGGCGATACCAGGTGACGTAGGTGTTGAGCTGGCCCAGGTGATCATGTTTAAACTCGTCCACCTTCAACTCAACCAGCACATGGCATTTGAGTATGCGGTGATAAAAGACAAGATCCACAAAACCGCGCGTCTTGCCGATGACAATGCTCTTCTGCTGCGCTTCCAGACAGAAGCCGTGGCCCAGTTCGAGCAGAAATTCCCGCAGGTTTTCCACCAATGCCGCTTCGAGATCAGACTCGGAAACCGCATCTTTTGCCCGCAGACCGAGAAACTCAAAGATATAGGGATCACGGATGGCTAGTTCTGGTTCTGCTGTCTCCGCGCCCTTCTTCACCATCGCTGCCAGCTTCTCCTTATCCTTTGACAAACCCGAGCGCTCAAAATAGAGCGTGGCGATCTGACGCTTCAATGCCCGCACCGACCAATTGCCCCGAATACACTCGATCTCGTAGAAGGCTCGCTTGAGCGGGTCGTCGAGATCAACAATGAGTTCGATATGACTGTATGAAAGTCGATTGATCAATTGCTCAACCTTCACGCCTAAAAGTGGGGACAGTGTACCCACTTTTCGCACAGGCACAGGTAAAGCTGGAAATTGTGGTGACAGTGTACCCACAATTCCCGGATAGAGTCGCCAGAACCTTAAATAACGGTAAAGTTGTCGGCGGTTGCTGTTGGAAATTCTCATCTCTGTGAGCTGATCCGCTAACGCATCTAGTAGCCCGTCCCCATACTTCGCCCGGTCTGCTCCGTTCAATTCATAGTGGTGAATATAGGCTCCGATAGTCCAGTTTCGCAGCGTCAACGTCACATTAACCACACGATTGACCTGAACGGCACAGTACTCGTCAACCTGCTGGATTGCTCTCACCAGCGCGGTGAAATCCAATTGAGTGCTGATGTCCTTCGTGCTACTGCGTTTCTTAACAATCGCTTGCTTCTTTATTGGCATGGCTTATTCCTCTTTCGTATAACGACCCAGACTTATTGTTACTGATAACTGTACTTAAATTTTTGTTTTGAGTCCAGCCAAGAGGTTGAAAATTGGGACGACATTGATAAAGAATCAAAATCTGGTCATCGCCCTCCTCAGCATGCCCGTCGTGATCGGCTACACCATCTTCATCCACCGAATCTTCAAGGGCAAGGGTTGAGCCTATCGACAGCGGATGGGAGAAGTGCTCAGTGAAACTTCTTAAATTGAGAGCGACAAGAGGACAGACTATCCTTACCCCATGTCGACTGAATTATCTATAAAAAATCGAAAAAAGTTTTTTATTTTTCGTTATATTTTTCAAAACAAAGCCTATTATAATTGAAACATGGATTTACGATCGCAGAACATGGAGATTTCCGAGACGTTCGTCGCGCGCCTGACGGATGCCCAATTGGTTTTGTTCAATTACATCTCTTATCTGATCGGGAATTGTGCGGACGCGCGGGATGTCCTGCAGGAAACCAATCTCGATTTGTGGCGTAAGGCAGGCACCTACGATGTCGAACGGCCGTTTCTGCCGTGGGCGCGGGCGATCGCCCGCTATCAGGTGTTGACCTTCCGGAAACGGCAAAGCCGGGACCGGTTGCTGTTCGATGAAGAGTTGCTGGAGACGGCCATGGCTCAGCCACCAGAAGAGGATGAGGAGAATATGTTGCGGATGTTTACTTTTTTAAAACAATGCCGAGAGAAACTGAGTGACCTCCAGCAGTCGCTTGTGAAAGACCGCTATGAGAACGGGGGTTCCCTCCGTTCCATTGCTCAGGCGTATGGCTGTTCGGTGCCTTCGGTGGGGATGGCGTTGATGCGCATCCGATCCACGCTCGCGCAGTGCGTGCGTGGGCGACTTTCTGAGGAGGGCTTATGATGCAAGCGCGTGACAAGTTCAATCGCGTGTTGATGTCGGTCCTTGAGCAGGAGGCGACCTCTGAAGAGCGCGAGGAGTTCCGAATGTTGCTGAAGCAGCACCCTGAATTCATGGCTCTTTACCGTGAGCAGATGCTGATGCACACCTTGCTGACCGGCGTTTCGGAGACAATCAAAGAGGGTGAAGAAGTTCGGACGTGCGGGAGTCCGGAGGTCTCAAGACCGATAGGTTCGTATCGCTGGGTGAAGGTTGCGGCAGCGCTGGCGCTCTTATTGGGCGGACTCGGGGGTGGTACGTGGTTGTCGAAGAGCCGCTCACTTGCGGAGGTCAAAGAAGTTTACGGTCAAGTGCTTGTCTCGGGGACACAAGAGGTGACCCCCGCGCAGGTGGGCACGGTTCTCTTTTCGGGAGATGAAGTCGCCTTGGAAGGAGAAGAGAGCGGCGTGACCCTTGTCTGGCGGGACGGCAGCATGATCCGGTTACCTTGTCAGACCCGCGTCACGCTTGCACAGACAGGGAAAGAGAAGCGGATCACCTTGCTGCACGGTTATTTCGATGCGGACTTCAGCAAGCAGTGTAATGGTCAATCGTTCGTGATTATCACACCGCAGGGACGGGCCACGGTATTGGGCACCTCCTTGCGCATCTCCACGGGGGCGCAGGACACCCGGCTTTCGGTCATTCGCGGGTTGGTGAGGTTCGAGACGTACGAAGGCGGACTCGTTGCCAAGGTGTCCAGCCGCCGGGAAGTCAGATCCTCTGCGATTGAGAAAGGCAAGCTGAAGACGGATCGCTTCTACTGGGCCGACCGCTTCTCGGGCGGTCGGAACGGCGGAACCGCTTCTGCGACCACGGAAAGATTGGCAGTCAAACAATAAAAAAGGAAAGGACAGATATGAACCGAAAAGAAAAGAAGATGAAAACGGAACGTATGCTGGTTTTTGCGGCGACGTTATTGGGAGCCATGACAGCGGACGCAGTGGACGCGAACGTCCGCTTCTCAGGTGGCGGATACGACGGATACTCGAAACAGGACACGGCAACGCTCGGCATTCCGGCGATACCGCCCAAGGGGACTATGGTGTCGTTCAAATAAACAAGGAGAAAAGCATGAACAGGAACAGGTTTTGTTTTGTTTTGATTTGCAGTCTGCTGGCAATTGGAATAACCGTCCGAGCGAACAACATGAGCGTGACCAACATCATACTGGTGGGCAGTGGCGTCGGCTACACGCATGTCGCATGCGATGTGAGTTGGGACAATTCGTGGCGGGCTTCCTGGCAGGAGAACTCCTCAATGGTCACCAACTGGGATGCGGCGTGGGTTTTCGTCAAGTTCCGCGTGGCGACCAACAACGCGCCGTGGCAGCACGCGACGCTAAGCACCAACAACAGCGACCACATCATTCCTGCGCAGGCGGTTTTCAATGTCGGTACCAGCTCCAACGCGGTCAGCGCGAAACTGGGTGTCGGCGGCTTCCTGTATCGCAAGGACGAGGGCAGCGGTAACTGGACCAACACGGTGAAGCTGCGTTGGAACTATGCCCAGGACGGTGTGGCGAGCACTCAGAAGGTGCAGGTTAGCGTTCAATCCATCGAGATGGTCTACGTGCCGCAGGGGAGTTTCAAGGTTGGGAGTGGCGGGACGGAGAGCGGGAGTTTCACGGAAGGGAATGCTGGGACAACGTGGGTGAGCGGAACGACGCCATCTGTTCCCTTAGCGATAACCGGTGAAGGTGCATTGCCGATAGGTAATACGGCCGGAAGCCTCTGGGGGACATCTACAAGTGGGAATAATAGCATAGGAAGTGCTGGTATTCTGCCTGCTGCGTACCCCAAGGGCTACAATGCGTTTTACTGCATGAAGTATGAGATTAGTCAGGGTCAGTGGGTGACTTTCTTTAATATGCTGTCCGATAGCGGGAATCAGAAGAAGTCAGGCGATCTAAACGCAGGGCGAGATATTACCGGAGGTACAATCGCTGCTGCCACAGGCAAAGGTACTGATACCGAAACGAACAGGAACACAATCGCCTGGGCTGGCTCAGGAGACGCCACCTGCACGACACCTGACCGTGCCTGCAACTACCTGGGTTGGGCGGATGGTGCGGCGTATGCCGATTGGGCGGGGTTGAGGCCGATGACGGAGCTAGAGTTTGAGAAGGCATGCAGGGGTACAAAAAATCCTAAGGCCGATGAATATGCCTGGGGCGAGACGACTATCATGCCGAGTACTGAGGCTGGAGTTATAAACGTCACTTCTCCTGAGAATGGCACAGAGACTAATAAGACGAGCACAGCATTAGGGGCTGCAGTTTACTATGATCGCCAAATTCAGGTTGAGGGTGTAAACAGCGGAAAAGGTCCAGTGCGTTGTGGGCTGTTTGCAACAGCAAACTCAACCAGAATTACTTCAGGAGCGACCTACTGGGGCATAATGGAAATGACCGGGAACGTTTATGAGCGAACAGTCACAGGTGCTGATGCTGGAAGAACGTTCACAGGTGCTTTGGGTGACGGGACGTTAGACGCAAACGGAAATGCAAATGCAGCTTTCTGGCCAGGCATAAGTGCTTCAGGATCCGGTTATCGCGGCGGTGCTTTTAACGGTGTAGCTAGTTACCTCCGTTTAAGCTCCAGGATCGTGGGCTCTAGCGCGAGTAACTGGAGGACGAGCGCTGACGGGTTCCGTGCTGTGCGTAGTGTGCAGTAGGAATGGGGTGATTTTGCCCTGTGTGTGTGGGGGGGGGGGCGCCATGGGGCATAGAATGGAGGATAGTATGAAGTGTGTGACTTTGCTTGCTGTTATGGTTAGTTCCTGGCTGGTGATGGCAGCGGATGTGCCGGTGCCGCAGGGTGAGCCGACGAATGCGGAGGAAGCGGCAGCACAGAAAGAGGCGGTGGACAGGAATGTGGATGAGCAGTACCGGGCGATCATGGCCAAGTTGCCGCCTGATCAACAAGCATGGGAGAAAGTGCTGCAGGAACAACTGGGTGGCTTTTATCTGCCGCTTCATAAACGGGACAAGATCGCCGGACGGTCGAATGCGTGGGATTTTGTGACGGACGATCCGAAACTGCCGCGAGTGCTGTTGATTGGAGATTCCGTTTCGTGCAGTTATACGGTGAGTGCTCGCAAGACGCTGGCCGGAAAGGCAAACGTGCATCGCGCACCAGCCAACTGCGGCTCCACCCTGTGGGGGGGAATCAAGAACATCGACGTGTGGCTCGGCGACGGGCAATGGGATGTGATCTATTTCAACTTCGGCATTCATGACTGCAGGACACCGATAGCTGATTACACGCAGCGGCTGGAGCAACTGGTGGGGCGTATGAAGAAAACGGGGGCAAAACTCATCTGGGCTGCAACGACCCCCATTCCGGACATTCCGTCGAAAAAGATGACGGCGGCTTCGATCGTCGAGCGCAACCAGGCTGCTGCGGAAATCATGAAGAAACAAGGGGTGGCCGTGGATGACCTATTCGCGTTCATTACGCCGCATCTGTCTGCGGTGGGGAAGCCGAACGATGTTCACTTCAGGGCCGAGGGTAACGCCATGCTGGGCAAGCGGGCGGCCGAATCGATCGAAGCGGTCCTGCTGGGCACCGGCGTGACGGGTGGATCCGAATCCGGGTTGAAGCCGGCGGCGGGAGCGTCGTTGAAGGTTGACATCAATTGGCCTGCATATATGGCACAGCATGACATGTTGTGGGACGTGGTTCCTCCCGAATATTATTCCGCCCCGTTTGTCGGCAACGGGATCATGGGAACCATTCTCTTCAGGGATGATGTTGAGACGAACAGCCTTTGTTTCGAGATCGGGCGGACGGATATCTATGAACCGTGCCGTCTGCCGATAGGGCGTCTGCTCATGACGCCGGTGGGCACGATGACTGGGGCCGATTTGAGGCTTGATCTGTGGAATGCAGAAGTGCACGGTGAAATCAGGACCGATGCCGGATTGATTCAACTGAGGTGTTTCACTCCTTACAATGAAAACGTCATCGTGGTGGAGATAAAGACCGCCGGGAAAGAGGGGAATTGCCGGTTCTCATTCCGTCCGGAGGAGGCAAGAAACCCGCGCCGCATTTTAGCCGAAAAAAACAAAGCGATAGCGGTCAGGGGCCACGAGGAACTGAATCCGCCTTTCGAACTGCGGAAGGAACGGGGCGTGGACGTTTGTGTTCAGCGGCTTCTGACCGGTGGCGATTACACAACGGCCTGGAAGGATGTAAAGAAGGGGCCGGATACGCGCGTCATCTATGTGCATGTCGCCAACGGGATCCCGGCCGGCAATTCTGCTGCTAAGGCCGTGACAGCGTTAGAACAGGCCGAGGCGCTGGGGATTCCAGAAATGGAAAGGGCGCACAGGGCCTGGTGGCACGCGTTCTACCCGGCCTCTTTCATTTCGATTCCCGACACCCGCACGGAGAGTTTCTGCTGGATCCAATGGTATAAACTTGCCAGCGCCATGCGTGAGGATGGACCGGCGGTGGATCTGATGGGGCCCTGGTTCAGGTTGACGCCATGGCCCTGTTACTGGATGAATCTGAACATCCAACTTTCGCATTATACGGTGCAGATCGGAAACCACCTTGAACTGGGCGAACCGCTGTGCAGGTGGCTGGAAAACAGCATGGAAGACCTGATCAACAATGCTCCACCTGAATACCGGAACGATTCGGCTTATTTGGGGAATCCGACGAATCTGCGGCTGATAAGCGCCATGCAAAACAAACCTCCGTATCAATTCCTTGCGCTTCCGTGGCTGGCACAGATTCATTACCTGCAGGCCCGATATGCCGGGGATGATTCCAGGCTGAAAGACAAGGTTTATCCGCTGATGCGCCGGGCATTCAATCTCTACCTGCATTACATCAAGATGGGCGATGACGGTAAGTATCACCTCCCGCTGTCGTTCTCCGATGAATACGGCAACGATGAGGATATCAACATGAACATTGCGGTACTGCGCTGGGGCCTGCGGACGCTCGTCGAATGTAATGAAAGGCTGAAGCTGAACGATCCGATGCTTTCGAAGTGGAAAGAGACGCTGGAGAAGCTGGTGGAGTACCAGGTGGACGAGAACGGGCTTATGATCGGCAAGAACACGCCGTTTGCCATGTCGCACCGCCACTACAGTCATTTGTTTGCAATCTTTCCGTTTTATGAGCTCAACATCGACGAGCATCCGGATAAGCGCACGATGATGGAGAAGTCTGTCCTGCATTTCATAAGCCTGAAAAGCGGCCCCACTATGTACAAGTTATCCGGCTCATCCTCACTGTCGGCGGCTTTGGGCAACGCGGAGGATGCGCTGAAACAGCTTGACCGCGCGCTGACCATAATTCCGAAGGGAACAGGGGTGCGTGAGAATACTCTCTATGCAGAAAACGGCAGCCCTACTTTCGAGTCACCGATATCTGCCGCCCGAAGCGTCATGGACATGCTCCTGCAGAGCAGGGAAGGGGTTATCCGCGTATTCCCGGCATGTCCCTCAAAATGGCAGGACGTGGTATTTCATGATCTTCGCGCCGAGGGGGCATTCCTTGTGAGCGCGGAGAGGAAAGGCAGAAAGACAAGATGGGTGCGGATAAAGAGCCTGTCCGGTGAGCCGTGTAGGCTGAAAGTGGACGGACAGGTTATGGATTTGAAGTTGAAGAAAGGCGGGGAGATTATTCTTGGCGAAGGCGATTATGTGGTCTCTCCCCTGCCGGTTCAGCCTGGGCAGGCGAACGCGTGGGGTGTACACAAGTAAATTAAACAACTTTGGGTTTTATGAAACGAATCATTAGTCTGGGTCGAACCGAACGGCGTTTGCCAAATTTAGTTAAGGAAAGGTTCATTAATATGTCTATTCGACAAAACATTGGGTTTATGTTGGCGATGCAGGTGATGACGATTATTTGCGAGGCTGCAGAGCCGGTTGAAGGCGGGAATATGCCGAAGGCGGCGGATATGTTGGCTGTGAAGTCGACTGTCGGGCCCAGCGGCGGTGTCTATGTGATGCCTAAAGAGACCCTGGAGCAGAAGGACGTCCGGATGAAATGGTTCCGTGAGGTCCGCTACGGGTTGTTCATCCATTGGGGGCCTTCGAGCATTTCGGGCTCGGAGACGAGTTGGAGTCGGAATGGCAAACGGGCAGGGGAAGGTGGCCAGAAGCCTCCCAATGGCCGCGACGAGGTCTACGACAACCTCTACAAACAGTTCAACCCTGAGAGATTCAATGCTGAGGAATGGGTGAAACTGGCGACGGATGCGGGGATGAAGTACATCGTGTTCACCTGCAAGCACCATGACGGATTCTGCAATTTTCTCACTAAGTATACTGACTACAACATCGGGAACTCGCCGTTCAAGCGGGACATCGTGAAGGAGCTGGCGGACGCCTGCCACCAGGCGGGTCTGCGGTTCGGGGTCTACTATTCTCAGCGCGACTGGTACCATCCCGACTACATGGTGGACGGGAATAGGAAGTACCGCGAGTTCTTTCACAACCAATTGAAGGAGTTGCTCAACAACTACGGCAAGGTGGATATCCTCTGGTTTGATAGTCAGGGCGGTGACTGGACGGACTGGAATTATCCTCAAATGGCCGAGGTCATCCTCAAGAGCCAGCCGGACATTGTGTGCAACGGACGGATTGGCGTGCTGCAGCCGCAAACCAAGGATTTTCGTGTCAACTACGACGCCACCCGGCTGAGTGATTTCCAGACGCCGGAACAGGTCATCGGCGCATTCGAACGTAACCGCTACTGGGAATCCTGCACCTGTCTGGTGGACGGGCAGTGGGGTTACAAGCCGGACGGCCTGCTGATGACGCTCCGCGAAGTAATGGGCATGCTGCTCTACTCGTCTGGAGGCGACGGCAACCTGCTGCTCGACGTGGCGCCAACGCCGCTGGGCAACTTCGAACCGCGCCAGATCGCGCGGCTGAAGGAGGTTGGCGACTGGCTCAAGCAATACGGGGATTCCTATTACGGTACGCGCGGCGGGCCGTACAAACCTGGTTACTGGGGGGTGTGTACGCTCAACGGAAACAAGATATTCCTGCATGCGCTGTCTTTTCATGGCGACACCCTTACCCTGCCTCCTTTGCCCGCCAAGGTCGCGGGCAGCAGGTTGCTGACTGGCGGCAATGTTGAAGTGAAGCAGACTGCGGATGCGCTGGTCGTGAAGGTTGACCCGAAAGACCAGCAGAAGATCGATACGCTTGTGGAATTGACCATCGAAGGGAACGCCTTCAACATCAAGCCGATTGACGTCAAGGATCCCGAAACGCTGTTACTGGGGTTGGGAAAGCACAAGAAATCGGCGCTGGCCAAGGTCACGAAATGCGATGCGCCACCTAAGAAGTGGTGGTACAATCCGTGCGGGCCGGGCAATATGTTCGACAACTGCCGGCTCACCTCGTGGGTGCCGGATCCCGGTACTGGCGAAGTGGTTGTCAGCGTCAATCTGGGAAAGCCGACGAGTTTCAACAGTGCGGCTATCGAAGCTGATGGGTCGCTCGACCGCGTCGAGGTTAAGGCGAAGATCGGGACGGAGTGGAAACCCCTGGGCTCGCTGGAAAACCCTGCCGGGCCGCAAACACTCCAACTACCGCCGACAACTGCGCAGGAGCTGCAGCTCGTGTTCACGTCCAAGGCTAAAGCGAAGTTCCACGTCTGGGAGTTTCAGCTTTTCAAATAAGAGCCTGGTCGCGGCAGGAAAGTGAACAGTTTTTATTAGCAAGACTGTAGGTAAGTATGAGGAAGTGTGCATTGATTGGAACATCGAAAAACCAGTTGGTTGTTGCGTTCGTGCTGGCGGCGATGATGTGTGCGGCGCCCGGGCTTCAGGCGGAGGACAGTTTGCTGGCGTTCAGTGACCCGGCCAATGATATCCCGGCACCGGGCTGGACCGTCGGCCAGGCGAATCGCAGCCCCGACCTCGACGTACTGCCCGGCTTCAAGAGTCCTCCGCCTGGTTTTGGTGTGGTGCCGTTCTTCTGGTGGCTGGGCGATCCGCTGACACAGGAGCGGCTGGGCTGGATTCTGGGCCAGATGGAGGGCATGGGGATTTCGGGCTACCAGATCAACTACGCTCACGGTTACAAGGATGGCGGCAGGTCGTACGGGTTGACCATCCCCAGTGAGCCGCCATTATTTTCCGACGAATGGTGGAAACTGACAGGCTGGTTCATGAACGAGGCGAAGAAGCAGAGTGCGGGCATCAGCTTGAGCGACTACACGCTTGGCATCGGCCAGGGCTGGTCGGTGGACGAGATCCTGCGCGATCATCCCGAGATGTGCGGTGCCACGTTGAAGCTGGTTGACGGTAAACAGCCGGATGCCGTGATGACCGGCACCGTGCCGGGTGAGGGCGGCAAGGTACGCGAGGTGTCGGTGGTAGCCGCCAAGGCGGAGTTGTCAATTGATCCGATGCACCCGGAATCGGGACGCCTTTATGCGAAGACATTTTTCGGCCAGTTTGAAGACCGCCTTGGCCAGGAGGGTGGCAAGGGGTTGAACTTCTTCTTCTCCGACGAGCTGGGTTTTGGCGTCGGCGGCAGTCTCTGGAACGACCGGTTTGCCGCGGAATTCAAGAGGCGGAAGGGATACGACATTGTGCCGGAACTGCCGGCGTTGTTCATGGATATAGGGCCACGGACACCCAAGGTCCGGCTCGATTACAGCGATGTGCAGGTGGCACTGAGCGAGGAGGGCTTTTTCAAGCCGGTATACGACTGGCATCAGCAGCGGGGCATGACGATGGGCTGCGATCATGGCGGTCGCGGTCGGAACGTTGTCGAATTCGGCGACTATTTCCGCACGCAGCGCTGGAACCAGGGGCCGGGCGCCGACCAGCCGGGGCTGAGCAAGGAGTTGATCAAAGCCAAGGTGGCGTCATCGATCGCTCACCTGTACCAGCGGCCGCGCGTCTGGCTGGAGGGCTATTACGGCAGCGGGTGGGGTACCACGTCGGCCGGGATCGTGGATGCGACATTCGTCAATTTTGTGAGAGGATTCAACCTGCTTTCGTTCCATGGCATGTATTACGCCACGCACGGCGGCTGGTGGGAGTGGGCGCCGCCGGACAATACGTTCCGTATGCCGTACTGGAAGCATCTGCGCGGGTTCATGGGTTGCGTTCAGCGGCTGAGCTACCTGTTCGTGCAGGGGCAGCACCGATGCGATGTAGCGATCCTTTATCCGGTCGCCCCGATGGAGGCCGGCATGGGCGGCAAGGAGGCTGTGGACGCAGCCTTCACTTCTGGTAATGTGCTTTATGGAAAATCGATCGATTTTGATTTCATGGACTTCCAATCACTGGCTCGGGCCAAAGTGGTGGGTAAGGAACTCCAGGTGTCGGGCGAGAGTTATCGCGTCTTGATCCTGCCAGCGATGAGGGCGGTTCGGCATTCGACGCTGCAGAAGGCGGCCGAGTTCCGCCGTGCCGGCGGGGTGGTTCTGGCGGTCGGCGCATTGCCCGAGGCCAGCGACCGCGTGGGGCGCGACGACGCGGAGGTGGCGGCGCTGGTGAAGGAACTGTTTCCGAACGGTCCCGTGCAGGACGCCTTGAAAGCCGTGCAGGCGGCGCTGCCCGATCCCGACTATGTCGGTGTCGGTGACGTACAGCACAGGAAAATCGGTGCGCGTGACGTGTATGCCATCTACAACGCACCCACGAATAGCGAGGCGACATTCCGCGCTACGGGCAAAGTCGAACTGTGGGACCCCTGGACCGGCGCGACACGACCGATGCCTGTGCTGTCACAGGCTGACGGCAAGACAACATTGAAATTGCCGCTGACCGAGAAGGAAATCCAGTTGATCGTTTTTAGTCCCGGGCAGCCGGAGGTCGTAGCGAAGAACGCGGAAGGTGGGGTGACAAAGAAGGAAATCGCTGTGGAAGGCGACTGGGAATTCGAGCTGCAGCCGACCTGTGACAACCGGTACGGCGATTTCCACTGGCCAGCCACGCCTGCATTGATCGGTGCCGAGGCGCGCCAGCTCTGGTATTGCGAGGGCGAGACCACCAACGGCTTGTGGCGAAAGGTGACCAGTACGTTCGGCCCACAATTCATCCAGTGTGACTCACTGCCAGCATCGCAGGATGCGGCGCCGAAGAACGGCAAGCCGGTCGAATTTTCCTGGCGCTGGGGAATCGAGAACGTTCCCGGCATGCAGGGCTATCACGGCTTGAAGGAGCTGGTGCACGATGAGTTCATCACGATCGGCACGGCCAAGAGCGGGGGACATGGCGGCCCGAAGATCGAGGCCGGCAAGTCGGACACCTACTTCTGGACCACCGTGGTGGCACCGAAAGATATGACGGGTTATGTGCAGGCGGGTGACGTAAAGCCTATCAAGGCCTGGCTCAATGGCGCCGAGATCACCAGCAGGACGGTGCCTCTTAAGGCGGGGGCCAATCCGCTTGTGCTTCACTACGACAAATCGAAACCGGGTCTGGCATATTTCGTGGTTTCCGCGATCGAGTTGCCGGAACCGGAGCGCGTGCCGGACCGGCTGCCGCAGGGTCAGCAGCCGAAGTTCAAGCTCAGCCCGCTGGCTTCGCGCTGGTGGAATAACCCGGCAGTATTGCCCTTGGATGTGCGGTCGCAGGAGAAAACGCCGATCGGCTGGTACCGGTTCGTGTCGCCGCCGGGATTGAGGGCAATCACCATTGCCGCGCATGGCAAGGTGCAGGTGTGGGCTGACGACAAGCCGATGCTGGAGAAAGCTACCGGCCGGTTCAGCGTGGCGCAACCGACGCCGGGTCCGGTAACGGTTTCGCTGCGGATTGAGCAGGAACGCGGCTGGTATGGCGGTGCGGCGCTGAGCGAGCCGATCCGGCTGGACTGCGGCGCGGGCAGCATGGCGCCGGGCGACTGGTCGAAGAACGAAGGGCTTGCCAGTTACTCGGGTGGCGCATGGTACCGCAAGACCATCACGATCCCGGCTGTCAGGCGGGTCTGGCTCGATCTGGGCGATGTCGCGGCGTCGGCCGAGGTGCGGGTCAACGGCAAGCCGGCCGGCGTGCTCGTCGCGCCGCCGTGGAAACTCGACGTGTCCAGTCTCGTCAAGCCGGGTGAGAACCGGGTCGAGGTGCTGGTCTGCAACACGCTGGCCAACCATTATTGCACTGTTCCGACACGCTATCGCGGGTCACCCGTATCGGGTCTGCTTGGGCCGGTCACGCTTGAACTGGCTGCCGGCCTTACCGCAGGAGCAGGTAGCCGATTGCAAGCAGGAGGGAAAGGTTCCCTGCGGATCATGCCGTTGGGTGATTCCATCACGGTGGGATATACCGATAACCCCCAATGGGCGCACCCCTTCGAATTTGGCTATCGTAGCGGTTTATATCAACGCCTGATGGACGCAGGGTGCGATTTTGTCTTTGTGGGAGACTCTGAGGATCCTTTCAACAACAAGTTTAGCGATCCAACCCATGGAGGATCCGTCAGGCCAAACCTCGACCTGCGAAAAATGAAGCAGGCGGGGCATCGAGGTTATGGCGGTTGGGGGGTTGGTTCAATACAGAAGAATATTGCGCAGTGGATCAAACAAGACCGACCGGACATCATCCTGCTACAAATCGGAATCAACGGCATCAACGCCACGAGTCCGCAGCAACTGGATGCCTTGGTCAAGGACATCTATGACGCTGATAAAAAAGTCAAACTGGTTGTCGCCCAAATAACGCCTCTGAAAAGTTTTAATCAGGATCTGTTTAATTACAACACCTATATACGCCAGACACTGGTGCCGACCTATGCCGGTAAGGGATACGCTATTAGCACGATCGACCTTTATAAACATTTTTTGACCAACCCAAGCGACCCAAAGTCAATCGATCCAGCACGATTGTCTAACCGGATCAATCATCCGACCAACGCGTTCTATGACAAAATGGCGGAAAGCTGGTTTCAGGGTATTAGGGCATTGCTGACGAAGTGACAATCAAAAGTAAAGATGTGCAGTTATGCGTAAAAGGGGATTCGGGATGAGAATGATGGCGGTTCTGTTGACATCGGTTTGCAGTGCGGGTTTGACATTTGCATCGTCAGCGGAAATCACGATTGTGTTGCCGAAGAGGGCGTCGGATATTGAGAAAATAGGCGCTTTGGAAATGCGACGCTACATGTATCTCCGGACAGGTAAGATAATGCCAGTCCCCACTGTGGAATGGCCAAAGACAGGCGACAAAATCGTCATTGCTCAGAAAGATCAACCGCTTGTCAAGGATGCGTGTGCTGACGCGCGTGATGAGGCGACAAAGGCGGAGGTAGCGGTACTGGAGCCAGAGCAGTACATCGTAAAGACGCTTACAGGTATAGATGGACGGAAAACGCTTCTGGTATCCGGAGGGGATGCCGTGGGCGTATTGTACGGCACGTACCGGGTGTGCGAAAAGATCGGGGTCCGGTTTTACCTGCATGGAGACGTGCTGCCCGAACAGAAGAGGCCGCTGGCAATTCCAGAGGTCAATGAAAGCGGAAAGCCGCTATTCAATATCCGCGGAATCAATCCGTTCCATGATTTCCCGGAAGGACCGGACTGGTGGAATCAGGACGATTACAAGAGCTATATTTCGCAGTTGTCAAAGATGCGGATGAATTTCATTGGTCTGCATTGTTATCCTGATGGCATGGCTGAGCCGCTGGTGTGGATTGGTCCGAAAGAGTACCTGGATAAAGAAAACAATCCGGTTTCCAGCTTTCCTTCGACCTGGGCTAATACGAGGCGTGGCGCATGGGGGTATGCCGCGATGAAGACATCTGACTTTTCAGGCGGAGCCGA
Source organism: bacterium (assembly GCA_037133395.1). Lineage (GTDB taxonomy): Bacteria > Verrucomicrobiota > Kiritimatiellia > RFP12 > UBA1067 > CAIZQW01. The sequence goes on from JBAXOG010000011.1 coordinate 48,202, forward strand.
CCTCATGTTTGCCGGGGATGATTACGGGCCTGACATCATGGCGGGAATATTACCCAAGCCGGAAACGCCAGAGGCGTGCAATCAGCTTTTTGTGAAGTCAGGCAACCTGCTCAAGCAAGCGTTCAGCTACGCGAAAATGGTGGGCGTCAAGACGTGTATAGGTACAGAGACGCCTCTGCAAATTCCGAAAGAAATGAGGGAGAAACTGAAGGCTGACGGCAAAGACGTCAACAGCCCGGAAGTCAGGAAATCTATATACAGCGGAATGTTTTTCCGCATAAATAAGATCTGTCCTGTGGATTATTACTGGCTGTGGACTCCTGAGGGCTGGACGTGGAGCGGCAATAAACCTGAACAGTTCGACGCAACGGTGAAAGATATTAATGCCGCGATTGAGGCCCTTTCCGGATTGGGCAATCCATTTACTCTCGCAACGTGTGGCTGGGTTCTGGGACCGCAGCATGACCGGACGGCACTGGACGCGGTATTGCCGAAAGCGGTTCCCATGAGCTGCATAAGCAGGCAGGTGGGGCATGAGGCTGTTGAGCGGGGATTTGCGAACATAACGGGGCGGCCAAAATGGTCGATTCCGTGGTTGGAGAATGATCCAAACCTGATCGCTCCGCAGCCGTGGGTTGGGCGGATGCGATATGACGCGGCGGATTCGCTGAGACTAGGTTGCACAGGGCTGATCGGTCTTCACTGGCGGACAAAGGCGATGTGTCAGAATGTTGCGGCGCTTGCGGCCGCCGCATGGGACCAGTCGTGGACGCCGGCAGATTTTGACAAGACTCCTGTTGTGCCTACGAAGGTTGAAGAGACAAAGTCTTCGGTTGCGGGTGCGGGTGGCGGAAACACGGCGTATTTCAATGACCCCGTGGCAGGCACAGAGGACGATCCAGTTTATCAGTCGGTCCGTTACGGAATGGATACGTACAAACTTGAGATCCCGAACGGATCATATTCTGTCACCTTGAAGTTCAACGAGCCGGTTTATGGTGAAGCCGGCAAGCGCGTGTTCAGCGTAAGGATTCAGGGCAAGCAGGTCATTGATAAGATGGATATGTTTGCGAAGTTCGGCAAGAACAAGGCGATTGATTTTGTTTATCCTGAGATCGCTGTGACTAATGGATTCCTAGTAGTGAGTTTTATCAAGGACGTCGGGAGTCCCTGTATTGCCGGGATAGTTGTTGAAGGCACGGCGGCGGCGGCTAACCAGATTGCTGCTGCGACTTACGTACGCAAGATTAATTGCGGCGGAAAGGCCTTCAAGGATTACGAGGCCGATGAGCGCCGTGCGCCGGTGGATATCGAGAGAGACCGCACGAGGCCTGTCGAAGATTTTTATGTTGATTTTGCGCGGGCTAGTTTCGGTGATGACGTCGCGGAAGCGGCGGGAAAACTGCTAGCCAAGATTGACGGAACGAAACTGGTTGAAACGACAACGTGGATTCACGGACCTGGCGGTATCAAAATCAACAAGACGGCATGGAGCGAAGAGAAGGACAAGTACGCGTTTGTAGACGAATTCGCAGGGTTAAGAACGCGGGTAACTGGGGCGGTTAACCTTGAGAGGTTTGACTACTGGCTGCATACCTATCGCTGCCAGGCTGCAATGGGAGAGATAGGCTGCCTGCGCGGCGAGTTGGACAAGACCGTAGAGGCAATCAAGGCGGAGAAGGACGCTGCGAAGAAGAGGGAACTTGCGGCACGGGGGGTGAGTGTGCGCATAGAGATGGCGCGAAAATGGGAGAGGATGGTGTCCCTGCAGGTTGCTGCCGTCGACACGCCTGGTGAACTGGGCACGATTGACAACATCGAGCGCCACAACCGGATGAAACAAAATTTCATCTCAAAGTACGACAAGGATCTGGAAAATGCACTTGGCGAGAAGCTTCCGGCGACCATAGAGCCGGGTAAGGCGTATGACGGTCCCGCGCGGATCATTGTGCCGACTGTGCGGACACATCTTTTGAAGGGTGAGGAACTAACGCTCAAGCTTATCCTGCTGGACAAACAGCCCATGAAGGGGGCTGCACTCTTCTGCCGTGTAATGGGAAAGGGTGAGTACCTGAAATTCAATTTGAAACACCTTGGCCGCGCAGTGTACGAGGCAAAGCTTCCTGCTGCCACGGAAGACCTTGAGTATTACATTGAGGCGGAGCAGGGTGATGGGACGATACTGTTTTGGCCGGTGACCGCACCTGCTATCGGGCAGACGGTGATTGTGTCTGCACCGAATACCTGAGTGACGCCAGTTATCGTCATCCCGATGAATGATACCACGTGAACCCTTCGGTCTGCTTACCTTTGAATAATGGGTTTGTTAAAAGCCCAATGAATGATCGTATGATTATGCAAAAACTCAACCTGATTCTTGATTATTTCACCCCTCGAGTCTTGCCTCGCGTTGGCTTGGCGATGGCTGCTGGTCTGGTTCTGATGGCCTCGATGGGCAAGGCCGCCTTATCCGAGAGGCTCGAACTGAACTTTAACCAAGGATGGCGGTTCTTCCGGTTGGACGATGCCAGCAAGGCTTCGGCATTTGACGCCAGCAGTCCGAGTTCTGATGATACGCGGTGGGAAATCGTGAATTTGCCGCATTCGGTCCGGTTGGAGCCGTGGAATGCGAGCGGTGGCCAGAACTTTCAAGGGCTATGCTGGTATCGGAAACATTTTGTCCTCGATAAAAGTTGGAAGGGAAAGAAGTTGTTCCTGGAATTCGGGGGCGCGATGCAGGTCGCCGAGGTCTGGATCAACGACAAGAAAATCACCACTCATTACGGCGGTTATCTGCCCTTTGTTCTCGATGTAACGAGGAGGGGACAGACAATATAGGACGATAGTTGATAGAAGGCGACTCAGTTTTCTAAGCATATTGCCATTTTATGGCGAAGCGAACATGGCTAGCGTTGTCGGCTCGATGAAAAGCGGTCGCGTGGAGTAATATTTCCGCTTTGAGTAAAAGCAACGACGCCCGGGGATGTATTATTTATCCACGGTTTTGATCGGTGAGCATATTTTCCGTCTTAACGGCTATGCGCGGAGCGGAACGCTGACCGGCGCGACTCGGAGGTCTCGCGCGGTACAGAATCCCTCAGACAGACAGAAGCGAATCTTGCGCGCGCCTGTCTTGCGCTTGGTGCCGAAGTGGGTGCGGTTTCTTTCAAAGACCGACTCCACGAACGCTTTGCTACCAAACGCGAGGCCGTCCCTAAAATAACGAACACGGCAGCGCAGCAGGTCAGGAAGCGGCAGCCTCCCGCCTTGATCGATTACCTCCTGTGCCGCCTCCAGCGAAAAACCGACGCGCAAAAGCCTGCCTCCTTCATCGCGGCGTTCCTCGCCACGCGTGAAGAGGTTGGTGCGGTAGGCCGCAGCAGCGTCAGCCCAGGACGTATTCTGATTTTGCCGAACAGATGACTGAACGGCGATGATTCCTTGCCTCGCGACATCAGAGCCACCACACGCCTCGCCATAGCCGCTCCAGCGATACTCTGCCGGATCCTTCACGATCCCAGCGCGCACGGGGTTAAGGTCGATGTAGGCTGCGATTGCGGAGAGTGCGCGGCTTTCGCCTTCCACCATGATGCTGGCGTAGCGTCCCTCCCAGAGCGTTCCTGTGCGCTTGTGGCGCTGGTTGTAGGATATGGAGTAGCGCTGTTTGAGGAGTTTCATGAAGGGGCTGACGTCGCCCATTCGCAGGCGGAGTTGCGCCTGCTCGCGTTCGACAAGCACATCGACACCGCCCCTGCGCCAGACGTCCCACCGCGCCTGATACAGGCTCGCTTCTGCCGAGCCATAGAGTGCCTTGACACGCCTGAGCAACTCGGTATCATCAAGCACGGGTTGCACCGGCACGTCAAACAGGATGTGGAAGTGATTCGAGAGGATCGCGTAGGTGAGAACGCTCACGCCCGAGAAGGTCGCCGACTTTCTCAGGATGTGACGGAATATCTCCCGTTCCCCCTCATCCATCTTAAAACTCCTGTCCACGATCCTACTCGTGACATGATAGTATCCAATCCCGTTTTCCGCCTTGATTCGTGCCTTTCGCATAAGCATCTCCCTCCCTATTTTCTGACCAATTGTCTGTCCCTTTATTAAGAGAACGACAATAGATTATCAGATTTAATGAGGTAGGATGTCGCTTGCCAAGCGACATTTTCAATGCAGATAGTCTGTCCCTTTATCAGCGCTTTTGCAACGATAACGCTTTCGGTTTTGCAAGCACAGCTCGCACATCTGGCCATACCTCAAAACGTTTTGAGTGCCGCCGAAACCACGACCACCCCTTTGCGCGACAGGGGACAGACAAGAATGGCGCTAAGATAAGGCATTTTGACTATTTCTTCTGTACTTTGAGCGATGA
>JBAXOG010000012.1:0-51936 GCA_037133395.1 bacterium
ATTTCACAGGGCGCGAGGACATCCTGCTGCTCGTCAACGCCGTGGTGATGGATCCCTTACGACGGGAATGGGCAAAAACGCGCGAAACCGTCTCCTGTCTGCTGGACACAGGCAAGAAAAAGCGCGATGGTAAAAACGAGAAGCGGGAACTGAACTCTTCCGCGTTAAAGAAGGCGCGGATGGAGTCCTCCAGTCTCCTGCACGGTTATCTGGTGCGGTTGCAATCCGTCAAAGTCCTTGACCCAGCTTGCGGCAGCGGCAACTTCCTTTATGTCACGCTGCAAGCTTTGAAAGATCTTGAAAAGGAGGTCATCGTCTTTTCGATGGACAACGGGCTGGGCTCGTTCATTCCGCTCGTCGGCCCATGGCAGCTTTACGGTATCGAACTTAATCCCTACGCGCATGACCTTGCGCAGATGACCGTCTGGATCGGCTGGTTGCAATGGCTCAAGTTCAACGGCTTCGGTTCACCCCAGGAACCCATCCTCCGCGCCATCCCTGGCAACTTCCAGTGTCGCGATGCAATTATGAATGTCGTCTCTCACGAAGGCGCTGAGAAACCGAGTGAAATCACTGAACCCGACTGGCCCGTTGTTGATTTCATTGTCGGCAATCCGCCTTTTCTAGGTGGAAACCGCATACGTTCAGAGCTGGGTGATACGTATGTTGAAAATCTCTTCCGCCTTTACAAGGATCGCGTCCCTGCCTTTGCAGACCTCTGCTGCTACTGGTTCGAGAAGGCTCGGGCGCACATCAAGGCTGGCAAATGTAAACGAGCGGGGCTGCTGGCCACCCAAGGCATCCGCGGCGGCGCTAACCGCGAAGTCCTCAAGCGGATCAAGGATAGCGGCGACATCTTCTGGGCTGTCTCCGACCGCGATTGGATTCAGGATGGCGCCAATGTCCACGTCAGCATGGCAGCCTTTGACAATGGCATTGAGTCCAAACGCATCCTAAACGGTCAGACGGTCTCGAAGATCAATCCTGACCTGACCTCATCTGCGGACGTGACATCAGCAATGATCCTTGCAGAAAACCAGGGCATCTGCTTTATGGGGCCGTCTGCAAAAGCGCCGTTTGATATTGACTCGGAAACAGCGGGAGCCATGCTTTCGGACACCGGCAATCCGAACGGTCGTCCGAACTCGGATGTGGTTCGCCCTGTTGTCAGTGCCGTGGATATCGGCCAGGCATCGCGAGGCAAATGGACCATCGACTTTGCCTTGATGCCCCTTGAGGAAGCGGCCAAATATGAGAAGCCGTTTGAATATGTAAAGACGCATGTCTATCCAGTCCGTTCGCAGAATCGCCGTGAAGCTTATGCTCAAAAGTGGTGGCAATATGCCGAGGCAAGACCTGGAATGCGGAAAGCTTTAACTGGTTTGAAACGTTATATCGCGACGCCGGGGGTTTCAAAACATCGACTCTTTGTATGGATGACTTCGAATGTGCTATGCAATCAAGGAACGTTGGTTTTCGCCCGTGACGATGATATGTTCTTTGGCATCCTCCACTCCCGTATCCATGAAGTCTGGGCACGGGCTCAGGGGACACAACTGCGTGAAGAGGAGAGCGGTTGCCGCTACACGCCCACCACCAGTTTTGAGACCTTCCCTTTGCCCTGTCCTACACCCGAGCAAGCAGAGGCGATCGGTGTTGCTGCGCGTGAGCTTGTTGAACAGCGAGACCGCTGGCTTAAACCGGAAAGCGCAACGCCTGCCGAACTCAAAAACCGCACGTTGACCAATCTCTACAACGCCCGTCCTACATGGCTCGATCTCGCACACAAGAAGCTCGATGCCGCCGTTGCCGCCGTCTACAGTTTCGCTTCCGACCTCTCCGATGAACAAATTCTTTCTCGACTTCTGAAATTGAATCACGAAAGAGCCTAACAGTCATAAGGGTATTTTTCGAATTACGCCCTTTTTGCATTGCTTGCAGGGGGTAAAAGTCGGTATTATATATACCTTATATGGCCTCAGAAGAAAAAAACCAAGCAGATCTCCAAGATTCACCCCCGACGACCTCTGTGCCGCCAGAGGGTGAAACCCAAAAACAATCCCCTGTTGTCGCCACAGGAAGTATGCCTCCCAACAAGGCATTTGGCGCATGAATTGTTATCGGACTTTTAATCATGCTCACCATCGGCATGTACTTCTACAAACCCGAAGGTGAAATTAAAACCGTTGACCATCAAGAATTCCGCCAAATGGTCGATGCCCAACAAATCCAGGATGACAAGGTCGAATGGATCAAAGACCCAAATGGCAACATGTATTTGCGCTTCGCCAAAAAGAACAATGCCAAGGAGCAGTTCCGTGTCGATGCGTTGCACTCAGAAGGCATGGAGCAATACCTGCAGGAAAAGAAGATTCGCTGGCAGATCGTCTACAGCAATAATTTTTTCGGCTCCCTCATGCGCGAGATGCTCCCTATCATCATTATCTTGGGCATCATCTTCTTTCTCTTTGCGCGTCAAATCAAAGACATGAACTCACGGGCGATGGGCTTTGGCAAGAGCCGTGCGAAGATGTTCGCTAAGGACACGAAGAAGCTCACCTTTGCAAACGTCGCCGGCATCACAGAAGCCAAGGAGGAAGTCCAGGAAATTGTCGAGTTCTTGAAAGACCCGAAGAAATTTCAGACGCTCGGCGGCCGTATTCCGAAAGGCGTGTTGCTCATGGGTCCCCCAGGAACCGGCAAGACGCTTCTGGCCAAAGCCATTGCAGGCGAGGCAGGCGTCCCGTTCTTCAACATCAGTGGTTCTGATTTTGTTGAAATGTTCGTGGGCGTGGGTGCATCGCGTGTTCGAGACATGTTCGATCAAGGCAAAAAAAATGCACCCTGCATCATCTTCATCGACGAAATCGACGCTGTCGGCCGTAGCCGTTTCTCTGGCATCGGTGGCGGACATGACGAACGCGAACAAACACTCAATGCGCTGCTTGTGGAAATGGACGGTTTTGAAACGTCCGAGGGTGTCATCATCATCGCAGCCACAAATCGCGCGGATGTGTTGGACTCTGCCTTGTTGCGCCCTGGCCGCTTCGACCGTCAAATCATCATCGACTTGCCAACGCTCTTGGGCCGCGAAGAAATTCTTAAGTTGCACGCTGTGAAAATCAAACTCGGGGTCACCGCTGATCTTTCCCGCATTGCCCGTGGAACGCCAGGTTTCTCTGGCGCAGACCTTGCAAACTTGCTCAACGAGGCCGCCCTGCTCGCTGCACGTACCAACAAACCGGCTGTTGAACAGACCGATCTCGAAGAAGCCCGCGATAAAGTATTGTGGGGCCGTGAACGTCGCAGTCGAGCTATGGATGACAAGGAACGCCGTATCACGGCATGGCATGAGGCGGGTCATGCACTTCTGCAAGTGCTCTGCAAGTATGCTGAACCGCTTCACAAGGTCACCATCATTCCACGCGGACAAGCCCTTGGCGCCACCATGTCGCTTCCCGAGAAGGACGTGCTGAATCGTACACGCAATGAGCTGCTCGATCAACTGGTCGTTCTTATGGGTGGACGCATTGCGGAGCAATTACACACCGGCGATATCTCCACAGGAGCACGTATGGACATCAAGATGGCCAGCGAAATCGCGCACAAAATGGTCTGCTCGTTCGGCATGGCGGACACCTTCGGATTCCAGTCATTTGGCGATAATCAGGAACCTCTGTTCTTAGGACGCGAAATATCTCGCAGCAAAACCTACAGCGAAGAGACCTCACAGAAGATTGACAAGGAAGTTTCTCGCCTCGTTGAGGACTCTTGGGCACGGGCCCAGGCAATCATCACCGAAAACAAAAACCAGCTTGAACGCCTCGTCGAAACCTTGATTGAACGTGAAACCATGGACGGACGTGAAGTGGAAGCATTGCTGAATGCCAAACCCGAAGGCGAAAAGGTTGAAGGGAATGCAGCAAACACCGAGAATATCAGCTAAGGCGATCGGGGAAAGGGGCGATTGCCTCATTCCTCTCGATTCTCCCAACACGATGCACGCCTTCTGGCAGTGCCGGGGAAGATGCGTGATGCTCGATGCTCCGCGCGTGATGGGCATTCTTAATATCACGCCGGATTCATTTTCGGATGGCGGATGTTACACCGATGTCGGACGTGCAGTCGAACAGGCATGGCTCCTAGCAGAAGCGGGGGCTGATATTTTAGATGTCGGAGGTGAATCCACACGCCCCGGTGCACAACCCATAGATGAAGCTGAGGAACTTCGCCGCGTATTACCTGTCATTCGTGAACTGGCCCGGACCCTTACCGTGCCTATTTCGATCGACACACGCCATGCACAGGTTGCGCGACAAGCGATTGAAGCAGGGGCAAGCATCGTGAATAATGTCTCCCCTTTCACGGGCGACAGCGCAATGGCAGCCGTCGTCCGAGAGACAGGCGCAGGTCTTGTGTTAACACATACCCGTGGGACGCCTCAGGATATGATGACGAAGACGCTGTATGCAGATGTCGTAGCAACGGTAGAAGCGGAATTGCATCGTGCATTGACATTCGCCATGGATCATGGTGTCGCACGGGAAGCGTGTGTCATCGACCCGGGTATTGGTTTTGCAAAGGACACGGATCATAATCTCCTCGTATTGGCAGCGATCAAACGACTTACCGGGCTAGCACCTGTTTTAATTGGCGCATCCCGCAAGCGATTTATCGGGGAGATTTGCAATGTGCCTGAGGCCAAAAAACGATTAAGCGGTAGCCTCTGCATCGCGGTGTGGAGCGTTCTGCAAGGCGTCGCCATTGTGCGCGTGCATGACGTGAAAGAAACGAAGGAGAGTCTGGCCATGGCCATGGCCTTAAAGACGGCTTATCTCAGCGAGAAAAAAGCATGTTAGAATGGGTGCTACAGATTGAATTCACAGATGCTGTACAGATTATCATTCTGTACGTGTGTATCTATGGTGTTCTACGCTATGTCCGTGGTACGCGTAGCGCACAAGTGCTGATGGGCGTCGGAGTTCTGGTGCTTGTCTTTCTGGGGTTCACACATCTCTTCCACTTCGATGTCTTGTCTCGTGTCATCTACTATGTGCTCGGTGGATTCGCGTTGAGCATGGTCATCCTTTTTCAGCATGAAATCCGTCGCGCCCTTGCCATCATGGGCGGACAGGCTTTATTCGCCCGAAACCAGAACAGCCTGCAACAACTGCATGTACCCGAAATTCTTTGTCAGTCCATTCTGTATCTTTCTGAAAAACGCATTGGAGCGTTAATTGCGATCGAACGCGGTATCTCGCTAGCAGGCTATGAAGAAGCGGGTGTCCCGTTACAGGCACTCGTTAGCCGCGAACTCTGCATTTCCATTTTCACCCCCCCCCAACCTTTACATGATGGCGGGTGCACCATTCGTGGCGGACGCATTGCCGCAGCGCGTTGTCTTTTCCCGATCTCTAATCAACCTGATTTAGTATGCGGCACACGGCATCGTGCAGCGGCGGGGCTCAGCGAAGAAACAGACGCTGTCGTTTTTGCTGTGTCTGAGGAAACGGGTATCGTCTCAATCGCTTACAATGGCAAACTCAATCGCTACGATACAGATATCCGACGTAAAGTACTTCGTTGGCTTCGCTTTGCAATGCCAGATCAGCGTCAAACGCATGCAACGTTTTCAGCATGGTTAAAGAGTCGGCTAGTCCACCAATGGAACCAACTCGCTCATCAAGCCAAAGGGAGGCATGAACATGCAGACCATTAATGTGCGTAGCCTCTTATGGTTGCTCTTCCTACGGGACTGGCCGTGGAAGTTGCTATCCTTGGCCATTGCACTCATGATTTATTTTTCGGTTCGCTCGCAAATCAGCAATCTGAAAACCCTTGCCGTGCCCGTGATGGGCGATGGCGGCTATGTCGTTGCGAGCGATAAACCTCTGACCGTGCACGTCACCTTGCGAGGTTCTGAAACCGAATTAAGCCAGCTTTACACGCCCGCAATTTATGTTGCTGTAGCCCCCCATGAAAAACTAGGGGCGGCGAAAGAAACAAATAAAATCGAAACCATCCAATTAAAATCCTCCGCAATTAGGCAGATCGGCCGTTTGCGTGTCGTTCGGATCGATCCCTCTTTCGTAAACGTCCAGTTTGAGCGTCCAACACATGTTGACACCCTCACGAATCAACCCCCCTCCAATTAATGCTATGGATGAATTTGTAAAAGAGTCTCCTTTACAGGACCGTCATGAAGCTGAACGCCGCGCTCATCGCCGGCTCTTCGGCATCATCTTGCTTCCTATTGCCTTCTTCCCGTTGCTGAGCATGATTACCTATAACTGGCGCGACATCTCTTTGCTAAATGCGCCCCCGTTATCTCCGCCCGCAAACCTTATCGGTCTGGCTGGCGCTTGGTCGGTTTTCCTCGGTTATCATGTCTTCGGGCTCGCGTTGTGGATTGTGCCCTTCTTGGTGCTGGGCTTCAGCATCCTTCTGCTCTATGGCAAAATTGCGACTATCGGACGCAAAATGGCTTGGATGTTTCTCTTTCTGATCGCCTTATGTTGCTTTATTCAACTGGGTAGCGATAACCTTTTCGACTCAACGCTGGAAAATCTCAACTTGAAACCCAATGCTGGCGGGGCGATCGGCTATGGTCTGATGACCTGCCTCCTATGCCACTGGTTCAGTCCTGTCGGTGGAGGCATCCTCATGATCAGCATTATGCTGGTAACATTCATGATGGTGATTGGGATCCGCAACATCGTATACGGTCTTGGGCGCATGACGGAATGGTGGGTGGAACGCCAGGCTCGGCTTGCCGTAGAACGCGAAAGCCTCGACGTCAGCGGAGCAACAGAGGGCAGCCTCATAAGCAAAGCACCGGATCCGCAGAGCCTCAAGGACGCTGCGAAGCGTGCAAAAGAAGAGGCGAAGAAAGCACGTGAACTGGAACGTCAACGTAAAGCAGGTGAACATGAAATGGACGTTGTTGCCCCTGCTCCACAACCTGAACCAGCACCTGCGCGAGCAAGGGCCTCATTTGTCGTACCGGAACCTAAATTTGTATCTGCAGCAGACCTACCGAAACAAAGCCTTGCCGATTATCCAATGCCGCCCCTTTCATTGCTTAACCCGATCCCCAAGGGTACGGCGGATCATGGCAACATTGAAGACATTGAAAAAATTATCGTTGAGACGCTTCAACATCAAAACGTGACCGTTGAAGTGGTCAACACCATTACAGGACCTGTGGTCACCCAATATGAGCTACGGCCTGCACCGCACATCAAGGTCGAAAAAATTTCATCCTTGCAAGCCAACCTGCAAATGGCATTGGAAGCCAAGAGCATCCGTATTGAAGCCCCCATCCCCGGCAAGAATGCGGTGGGTATTGAAATCCCAAATCGTCGCGCCCGGCCAGTGACCTTCCGTGAAATTCTAGAAGGGCAAGCCTGGAAGAAAAATACATGCGAAATTCCTTTGGTGCTGGGTAAGGATGTCGCGGGAAATGACCTTATTTATGATCTAACCAAGGCGCCTCATTTGCTAGTCGCCGGCGCGACGGGTTCGGGAAAGAGCGTCTGTCTTAACTCGATTCTTGCGGGCATCCTGATGAGCAGGACACCTGAACAGCTCCGGCTGATCCTGGTTGACCCCAAGCGCGTTGAGTTTACATCCTACAATGATTTGCCTCATCTGCTCGTCCCCGTCATTAACGACTCCAAGCGCGTGGCCTTCGGCCTCCGGTGGGCCATCATCGAAATGGATAAACGGTACAAGATGCTTCAAAAAGCGGGGTGCCGTAATATCGTCTCCTTCAACACACGTACAAACACGACGCAAGGGGACTTGTTTAGCAGCGACACGCCTGCTGGCGCGGTCGAGAGCCTTCCTGAAAAGTTACCCTATATCGTCATCGTCGTAGATGAGGTCGCCGATATTATGGCGACCGTCGGCAAAGAAGTGGAGCCTGCTATTGCCCGGCTGACATCGCTTTCACGCGCAGTCGGCATCCATCTGATTCTCGCGACACAACGACCCTCTGTCGATGTCATCACCGGAACGATCAAAGCCAATATTCCAGGGCGTATTGCGTTTAAGGTTTCACAGTCCAATGATAGTCGTACCATCCTTGACTGCCCAGGGGCTGAGGAACTGATCGGGCGAGGAGATATGTTATTTCTCAAGGAAGGCTCACAACTCCAGCGTGCACAAGGCGCATGGGTCGATGACAATGAAATTGCACGTGTGGTCGCCTTCGTAAAAGAACATTGCTCCTCCTGCTATGACCAGACACTGATGGGCAAAATGGACCGAATCAAAGAGCTCGACCCAAGCGAGGCGTTGGATGCAGGTCTGGAAGATTCCGCCGTTTCTGCTGGAGGATCAGCAGGGGGCGAAGGTGGCAACGCTGTTGCAGTCGACGAAGATTCGGATGAGGCGATGGCTGACAAAGCTCTGGAAGTCATTCGTATGACACGGCGTGCTTCAACCACTATGTTGCAACGCAGGATGCGTATCGGCTACACACGCGCTGCACGTCTGATGGATCTCTTAGAAGCGAGGGGCATTGTCGCGCCACAAGGCTCAACAGGCGCAGGCGCGCGGGAAATTCTGATTGACCTTGATGCTACCGTTCCTTCGCGCACCAACCCTATGAATGTATCCATGAGCAACTCGCAAACAGATACGGCTGAAGCCGTCGACTCTGACGCAACGAATGTTGAAAAATCTATTTAAGGAGAACTAAATTATGTCACTAGGTGAAATTCTGAGAACTGCACGTGAACAACGCGCACTGTCGCCATCAACCGTCGCGGAAGCCACACACATGAAGGTCCAAATTATTGAGGATTTGGAAAATGAAGACTTCCGTCGTATTGCGGCGCCCATTTATGGACGTGGTTTTGTCAAACTCTATGCTGAATTTCTTGAGCTGGATGCTGCTCCTTTGATTCGCGAATTCATGGATGTTTACTCTGGCAAACGTACGCCTGTCGTGGGTCGTCGTGCTGTAAATACTGCGACAACGCCCGCGAAAGAATCTGAAATCCCTGTTTCTGTCACACGCACGGTGAGTAATACGGGAGCAGCAACGACAGAGCTCTTAACAAAACCGCTTGTTCGCACAATCGAGACCGTACCCGAACCTGACATCGATGATGAGGAACCCCTCACCTTGACCCCGTGTCTCACCCCAGCACACACCTTGACGGCCATACCATCTGAACAGCCCCTTGATCAGCCAGCAGTAGAAGATGCGTCCTCCCTGGAATCTGTTGCAAACGATTTGACCCCGTCTGAAAAAAGATGGGTTGTTGAACCAGAAATTCAACTCGAAGATCCCAATGGAGAACCCGACCTTTTCTCGCAACACATTCCGCAGCGCCAACCCGTCACGACCACACCCCTTGTACCCATGGAAGCGAAGAAGAAAAAACCAACGATCGTCAAGCGCGAACCAGGCCCTATTTTCAACATGGGCCATCGCTTAGATTCATCTCCTGTTCCCGATGCCCCAAAAGATGCACAAACAGTTGCTCGCCAGCTTGCGCATCTGAAAACATTCGTGGATAGCTTCAATCGGCTACGAGCTGCCGCTTTTACCAAGAGCCTCTCAGATGACTTCCTCCAACAGTATCGATATCCATTGATCGCGGCAGGAGCCATTCTGCTGATTTGTATGTTGACAGGAGTCACACTTTTATTCGGTATGACATCAAACCCCAAGAAAGAAATCACAACGCAGAAATTCCAACAGGTCGCGCCTATACCCAATATGTATGCCGACTAACTTCTCTACAGCTTCACGGGTGTTCATTTTAGCCGACAAACAAACGGGAAAATAACTTTATGTCAACTTCAACAGATGCCTTTGCCGCATTAGTCCTAAAACGGACTGAGCTCTTCAGCGATTTGCAAATCTTGCAAATTCTTGCTGCTGACCGTTCAGACGGCTCAGGTATTCCGGGCGTCATTGTACGATTGGGCATTGCGCGTGAAGATGAGTTTCTCAAACGTATCGGGGATATTATCGGGTTTCCCTATCTCGACCTTGCGGATGTACGACCCACAGATGAGGCGTTGACAAGCCTACCTGCCCGCGCAGTCTATCAGTACAATGTATTGCCCTTGGCTCTTGAAAACGGCAACTTGAAGGTTGCCTCCTGCGATCCGTTCAACATCGCCATGACCGATGGTCTGCGCTTAGCCGCAGGACGTCCCATCAAAGTTTCACTGACGCCGCGCGAGGAGATCAACAAAGCCATTCACAAGTATTACGGCGTGGGCGCGGATGCAATTGAAAAGATGATTGAGGACGGGCGTTATGAAGTCGATTCAGATATTGCCTCTATCTCCAAAATCGATGTGAATGAAATGGGTGCGGAAGCATCCATCGTCAAATTTGTCAACCAAATTATTTCTGAAGCCGATCACCAAGGCGCCACGGATATTCACGTAGAACCGATGGAAGATCAACTGCGCATCCGTTATCGCATTGACGGGATGCTGCACAAGGTTGATGTGCCTCCTCAGTTGAACAAACTGAAAGCCGCCATCATTTCGCGTATCAAGGTCATGGCAAACTTGGATATCGCTGAAAAGCGTATGCCCATGGACGGACGTATTGGCGTTCGACTGAACAATGACGATATTGATATTCGTGTCTCGACCATGCCCACCGCGTATGGCGAATCCATCTCCTTACGTCTTTTGCAAAAGGCCGGCAACTTCGTAAAGCTTCATGATCTCGGGTTTAACGATCGTGATCAAACGCATATCGTCAAACTTATCAATCGCCCAAATGGCATTATCCTCGTCACGGGTCCCACGGGATCTGGAAAATCGACGACCCTCTACGCCTTCTTACATGAGATCAACAAGATGCAGGTGCGCATCCTGACCGCCGAAGACCCAATCGAATATGAAATGCCCGGCATTAACCAAGTGTTGGTGCGCCAGGATATTGGACTCACCTTCGCCCGTGCGCTCCGCGCCTTCCTGCGTCAAGACCCAGACATCATCATGGTGGGGGAAATCCGTGATGGCGAAACTGCAGAAATTGCTATCAATGCCTCGCTAACGGGTCACTTGGTGCTCAGCACCTTGCACACCAACGACTCCGCAGGTGCCATTCCGCGTTTGCTCGATATGGGTGCAGAACCCTTCTTGGTAGCCTCTGCTTTGGCAGGCGTACTCGCTCAACGTCTCGTGCGTCGTCTCTGCCCCAAATGCCGACGCGAAATACCGTTGGATCTTAAATGGTATGACCTCCCCTATCCGCCAAGCTCACCCAACATCTTTGAACCCGATGGATGTGAGTACTGTAAGCGGACGGGATACAAGGGTCGTGGCGGACTTTTTGAATTGCTAGTCGTCAACGAAGAAATCGAATCGCTCATCATCGGGCGCAAGCCTTCGGCTGCCATCCGTGATGCCTCGTTGCGCGGGGGCATGAAATCGTTGCGCGAAGATGGATGGATCAAAGCCTTCCGGGGCATGACCTCCGTAGAAGAACTCATGCGTGTTACAGAGGATACTGAGTAATGGCAACCTTTAACTACACAGCAATGACCAAAGACGGGCGCAAGCTCGAAGGAATCGTCGATGCGGGAGACCGTCGCGGCGCCATGGGTGCTGTTGAAAAACTCGGTTATCGTCCAATTTCCGTTGTCGAGACCAAGTCGGCGAAAACTAAACAAAAGGATACCTCGATTTGGAAACTGAAAATCGGAAACGCCAAGCCGCGCATGAAATCTGTTGAGGTGTTGCTCTTCACCTCTGAGTTGGCAGACCTGATCGAAGCAGGGATGACGCTTGGTGCTGCGCTCAACTGCCTTGCCAGTCAAGGAGAGGCTGATTCAGCTCAAAATATTATTGCTGGCGACTTACGTGACCGCATTATTCGTGGCGAGCAGCTTTCAGATGCCGTCACTGCACATCCCACAACCTTCCCCCCACTTTTCGGAAACATGATCCGAGCAGGTGAAGCCTCTGGCGCGATGATTGAAGTTTTACGTCGTCTCGTAGAACATTACGAGCGCAACGAAAATATGATGTCAAAAATTCAGTCCGCGATGACCTACCCGATTATCGTACTGATTCTCGGCGTTCTCACCGTGATCTTCACCATGGTCAAGGTATTACCGCAATTCAAGAAGATCTTTGACAGCATGGGTGCCGCGCTTCCCTTGCCCACACGCATCCTCATGGGCACTAGCGATTTTCTGATGAAATATGGCATCTTCCTGACGGTGCTCGTAATTATTGGCGTGGTCATGCTGAAGCGCTATATCAAAACGCCCGAAGGCCATCTCAAATGGGACGGACTTAAATTGCGTACGCCGCTCATCAAGGGCATTATTGCCTGTGGTTCATTTTCCTCACTCGCCTACACCATGAAGACGCTTCTGTCCAACGGCGTCAACGTCTTGCAAGCACTGAAAATTGCGGAGGAGACCTGCGGCAACGATGTCATTGCCGGCGCGCTACGTACCGCGCGTCAGCGCGTGACAGATGGCACAAGCATTTCGGGACCGCTTGCTGCAAGCGCGGTATTTCCGAAAATGATGACGGATATGCTTGCGGTTGGCGAACAATCTGGCGATATGCCGAGCTCGCTCGGTCACATCGGCCGCCGGTATGAAAGCGAAATGGACCGTAACATTAAAAATTTCACCAATGCGCTTGAACCGATTCTGATCATTGTGATCGGTGGCGTCGTTGGTTTCGTGGCAATCAGTATCCTGATGGCCGTTTTCAAAGTCACATCCGCAATAGGAGCAAAGTAAGGGCGGGACTCCGAGCCTGCCCGAAAGGATAAAAAATGCACAATAAACACAACGAACAAGACCGGAAACGCAACCGCCGCAGCGGTTTTACACTCGTCGAACTTTTGGTGGTGATCACCATCCTAGGCATTCTGGCCGCTGTAGCCGTCCAGAACGTAATGCAACACATCGAAACCGCGCGTATCACCGCGACTCGCACCAGCATCGCGGAGATTGAAAAGGCCTGCCAGATCTATTCTATGCAGCATAACGGCAAGTTCCCGAACTCCATTGAAGACTTGACCGCGGGCACCGATGACAAGCCGGGATTGCTCAAGGAAGGCAACATCACGGATGCTTGGGGTACCGCATTCCAGTTCCAAAAGAGCGGCAAGAAGATTAAAATTTCCTCTGCCGGTCCAGACGGTGAATTCGGAGGCGAAGACGATTTGACGAATTAATGATTTACTCCTCCCATAGACGCGGCTTCACGTTGATTGAGCTTTTGATTGTCCTTGTGATTTTTGGCATCATGGCCGCATTGATCACAACAAACATCGCAGGTGGCTCGGAAGCCGCGCATGTGCGCAGCGCAGCGCGGGGATTCGTTCAGCTCTCTCGCTATGCGCGTACGATGGCAGTTTTACATCAAAAGCCCATGCGGTTTTCGTTTACACAGAATGGCCAGTTGCAGGTGACCCCTTTTGATTCAGACACCTCTCGGGATAGCCTCGTCTCCGCAAAGGCCTTCGCCACCACCAACACGTTGGCCGACGCAGAGGCTGCTGAGACTACAGCGCTTGAAGAATCGGAATCGACCGGCGGCGTGGGCTACAGTATGGCAGATGTCGCAACACAACAGAAATACGAACAGGTCAAAATCACTTTTGTTGAATATGATGATGTGATTGATGATGGCTGGCATTCCCGGATGCGTGTCGCCTTTTCCGAGCAAGACAATACCGTCACGAATGAATTAGAGGAGGTGTCATCGCAAATGCAAATCCTCTATCGCAGCAATGGGACCTGCCGCCCCTACCGTGTTCAGATTTCTGGAGATGGAGAGAGTACCGATACCTATACCCTGAACATCATCATCGACCGTCTGGGCGTAGCCAAAATCGAAGAGGATGAAAAAGAGAAAGAATGAGAAACAATTGCGCAGGATTTACACTGATTGAAATTCTGATCGCCACGATGATCCTATCGACTGGAATCATGGTGTTACTGACGGGTGTCGGTAACTGCGCACACATGATGACCCTCGCAAAGCAGTTTCAAGAAACCCAATATATCTTTTCCCTCGTAGACCTGAAGTATCCCATTGAGGCAACGGCCGATGTTGAAAAAGATCTCCCTGTCGATTCCGTCAGCGCTGTAGAATTGATTGAAAATCCTAGCCAGCAGATGCAGGCAGTACTGGAACGCTACACCTTTGAACGCACAGTCGATGAAAGGGAGCTGGAGACCAATCAAGTCGATGATGGTCTTTTCATTGTGCGTTCCGTGGTTTCATGGGGTCCGGGCGAAGATGAGCGCGAAGAGTTGCTTCGTTATGTCCGGCAAACAAAAACTGCGACGAAAAAATGAGATCTCCGTTCAGGATCTCGGGAACAGATAGAATGACAACTTTTTGCATCGAATGACACGAACCACGCGAATGAATACGAACATCGAACATCCAACATCGAACGTCCAACATCCAATGTGCTTCTCAAAGAGACACAGAGGGATATTCTTTTTTCGTGCTTTCCGTGTATTTCGTGGAAAAAAACTTGAAGTTATAGGTAGGCCTGGGCGTATAGGCGTCCTCGCCTGTACACCAGCGCAAAGCGGGTTCACACTTGTTGAAATTGTCGTATCCATCTCGATTCTTGCAGTGATGATGCTGATTTCATTTTTTAGTTTTGACGCCATTGTTCAAAGCTGGCGTGCTGGGCAGGAGATGTCCAACACCATGGGACAGGCCGACTATGTCATTGATCAAATTGTTTCAGGTCTTCGTTCCGCTTACTATCCCGACCTAGGAAAACAAGATTACAAATACGGCTTTACGTTGAACAGCAATGGTGACGATGTAACCGCGCACGATTCCATAAGCTGGGTCAAAATGGGATCTGCACTGGTCGGGGAGGAATGCGGGTTCGCCGAATCCCCCCACCGGGTGTCGCTGTCGGTTTTTGATGGTGAGCGAAACGGGATAGCCGAAAAAGGTCTTGCGCTCAGGGCCTGGCGTATCGATCTGCAACTCGAAGATTTCAAACCTGAGGAGGAGGTCGCAGACTTTATCCTCGCCCCACGCGTGATCGGGATGAACTGTCGCGTATTGGACAGGACCAAGCCTAAGGTAGACGACCTGCCCAACTGGCAAGATGAGTGGAAATACTCGAACAGCATTCCAAAAGCCGTTGAGCTTACACTCTACATGGAACCGCTCAAAGAAAATGAAGAACCCCTTGAAATCAAGCGTATCATCGAGATGCCCATGTCCGAACTCTCCCTGAACCCCGTCAGCAATGACAAAGGCAAGCAGACAGTCCCCAGACGCTCCCCTGGCAGCATCGCGCCAACGGGTGCGAAAAGCCAGCAACTGCCAGGGCTGATAAAATGATGAGCTCTAAGACACAGTTTACGTTTTCGAGAGAATCGAACGAATCGGATCATTCGAGAGAATCGATTTGCTCCCGCCATTCGATTCTTCCGATTCACCCGGCTGCTTCCGCAAGCACCCCGGCAACCTCCTCCTTCCTCCCTCCTCCATCCTCCCTTCCACGTACCGGTTCCGCGCTCATCATTGCAATATGGACCGTCGCATTGCTCAGCATGCTTGTGCTCTCGTTTTCGTTCGACGCCATATTAGAGGGACGCATCGCGACTTATGTCCGGCATCGGCAACGCGTCAATTACCTCACACAATCTGGCATTGCGATTGCCGAAATGTTACTCGAAAAACAGCGCAAAGTCAGTGCGACATCCGCCGCGACCGATGAAGAAGATCGATGGAAAGCGCCTGCCTTGCGTATCAAACGCGGTCAGACCGCTATCATCGACGAACCCCTTGGCGACGGCATTATTCATATCGAAATCATTCCTGAAGAATCCCGTTGGAACATCAACAAGCTGTGTAACAGTGCACAGAGCGCGGTAGCTAAAAATAACACTGCGACTCCGATACCTGGTCAGTATGACCTTGTCTGGGAACAGATCTTCAAGACCGCAGGCGTCCCAGAAGAGATGATCCCTGATATGATTGACTGTTGGAACGACTGGACAGACCTGGACAGTATTATTTCAGGACGAAATGGGGCAGAGGATGAATATTACAAACTGGAAGCGGACCCTAAAACAGGCGAACCCAGGATCCCCTATACCGCACGGAACGGACCGGTCGACACCATTGACGAACTTCGCCTGATCAAAGGCTTTGTTCCCGCCATTCTGGACGGTGGGATCTTGAACCCAGAAGAAAAACGCCCTGATCAACAAATTTTCGTTCGAGGCATTAAGGAATTGTTTACAACCTACGGAGATGGTAAGATAAACGTCAATGCTGCACCAAGAGAGGTATTGATGACGATTCCGGACATGGATGATATCACAGCAGGAGCCATTATTGAGGAGCGAGAAGGCCGTGGAATGGGAGGCGGAACACGTCCGGCCAGTGTAAACAGCTCAAAAAGCAGCAAGACCAAGACAGCGACGGGCAGTGCAAACGAAGAGGAAGACTTTTCATTTAAGACCGTCGGCGACTTTATGTCACGAGTCCCTGGCATACCGACGTCGATTCAACAGTTTGTTACCGTGAATTCGTCGGTGTTCCGACTGAATATCGAGGGACGGTCGGCAGGGATTTCGCATCGCATTATCGCCATTGCTGAACTTAACGGCGATAAGGTACGTTATTTGAGATGGAGAGAGGATCCGTAGGGGTTTGATGGATCAAGCCCCTCTACGATATGAACCAAAACGAATTTATAGTCTGGGGATTTGAACGTACACTGTTGCGAAGTGTCCGCTATGTCCTGCGTGGCCGTGAAGGCTGGGACAAGACCGATAGCGGCGTATGGTCGACCATCGATCAGCCTGCAGAAGCGCCCAAAGACGGTGAACCCTTAGAAGTGCCCGCTATTAACGCAGGGGAAGTCGTTGACGCAGATAAGCCGCTTGCACGTGCCGTGCGCGAAGCACGCGCCGCAACGCATGCCCGAAACGTCGTGGTCTCGCTCCCACTGTCACAGCTTCTCGTGCAGGTCATGAAATTTCCAGCTGAAATGCGCAACGACCTCGCAGATGCGATTTCGCTTCAGATGGACAAACTCTCCCCTTTCGGCGGCGAAGAACTGACGATCAGCCATGAAGTCTTGGCTGAGACGGACACGGATATCTGGGTGCTTGGCGCAGCTATGCCAGCGATCACCTTCGATAATATCGGTTCCGCGCTCCACCTCGCAAAGCTCCATGTCACACGGACGGACATTTCGGGGCTTGGCTGGTTCCGCGCCTTATGCGCGCCCTTGCAACTGACACGCCCAGGCCGGCGTGTCGTACTGATGGACCTTGATGACGGCTGGGACATGTTTATCATAGACCACGGCATTCCCGTACTGATTCGTGGCATGGGCGTGCAACAGGACATTGATTCGCTCATCCGCGAAATCACCTTGTCGTTTATGAGTGCAGAACTTGAAGCTGGGGCATGCCTGTCCTCTGAAGTGCTGTTGGTCTCAAACAATCCCCCTGACGCAGCTCGCGACAGCCGCATCCAAAAGTTGCTCGATGCGCCAGTCCATCATCATAAGCCGCCACACGAAGATGGAGGGGTCGAGGGTGTAGCCCTGCGGACGCGAGAAAACGCCTCCATGGATTTAACACCGTTGGTTTGGCGCACCGCTATCCATGAAGCCAAAATCACCAAGCGCGTCTATATCGGTGTTGCCCTTGCGATGACCCTCTGGGCCATCATCATTGGATGCTTGCTGGGTTCACCCCGTTACTATAAATTTCGAACAGACCGTTGTAAGGCGTATGCGAAGGCACATGCAAAAGCTTACAAGCAAGTCGCTGACACACGTGCGCGTGTACAGTTGATCGAGTCCTACATGGACCGGTCACATTCCTCACTGGAGATGTTACGTATCGTCTCTGACTCCTTGCCACAGGGCGTCACCTTGGCCGACTTCACCTACAAGAAAGAAGCTGGGGTCAAAATCAAAGGAGATGCAGATGAGCCCTCCTTAGTCTATACATACAAGGATGCCATCACGGGGAATCCCCTCTTTGAAACCGTCACCCTGACAGGTCCCTCGGCCAGCAGGGGCAAGCACAAGTTTGACATCGATGCGAAATTTAAAGGATCTAAACAAGACAAATGACCACGATTTCCTCCAAAGAAAAAAATCTGGCGCTGATTGTCATCGTCGTCATCCTCTATGGCGCTGCTGCTTTGTCCTACAAACCACAGATGACTGCACTGACCATTGCAAAGCGTAATTTTCAACGCGAAGAAAAGAAACTACTCGATGAACGTGCCTTGATTGCCGCGCGGGCCGAATGGAACGAACGTTACGAAAAGATGCGCTCCATGATGCCTCCCTTCCCGTATGAAAAGGATGTCGTGACGTATTGGCTCAGCCTCATGGACACCTCGGCCTCCAAGGAAGGACTGACGATCTCCAGCCGCCAGGCCAACAAGGAAGTCGAAGTCGGCGATGTTTTCGAACTCCCGCTGGACTGCAAGAGTTGGGAAGGAACGCTCGAACAATTGGTTAAATTTCTTTACGACCTTGACCAGAAAGGCGCCATGCTTGATATGCGCCAACTCTATATTCGGCCTGCGACCAAGCCTGGCTTTTTGAAAGGAACATTCACCCTGTATTGCGCGTATATGCGCGGAGACGCGAAGTAAAAAAATGGCATTCCATTTTCGAAAAAGGACCCCACCTATTATGACACTCAAAAATCACCTCCTCTCAATCGGCACCGCATGCGCCATGGTCATGACCTTTGTTATGGCGCAGACACAGAGCAACCCCCTTCCTCCCGGACTCGTCCGTGCAGGCTCGTCCGCCTCGAATACTGCACCCCACATGTCGCCTCCACCTGTTGTCGCTCCTGCCCCCGCGCCTGCGCCAGTTGTCACCTCTGTGCCCGCATCTTCGGCAACAGGAACCCGTACAAGCGGATCCAGCCTGCTCGGTCTTCCCGTGACCTCTGCCTCTGCCGCAACAGCCGCTACTGTCGGCAAAACAAACTCGACTGCGCTGAAATTTGAAAACACCGAATCGTCCATCGTTCTGATGGCGTATGCTGCAGCAACAGGCCGCACACTCATTATAGCTCCTGATGCGCCTAAGGCAACCATTACACTCAAGAGCCAGCCTGATATTGAGTTGACCAAGGGAGAATACCTTGAGGCCATTGAGAAAACCCTTGCTATTAACGGCATCGTGCTCGTACCCGATGGCGACAAATTTCTCAAAGTTTTTGCAAAGGGCAAGGTCCGGACCGAAGGCATAGAAACCATCATCGAAGAACCTTCCAAGCCACATCCTGAATTAGGCCGAACCATCAGCCAGATGATTACCTTCAAATTCCTCGCCGTCGCTGAAGGGCAAAAGGCTCTAGAAGGCTTTAAAAAACCAGATGGACTCTTTCAGGTGTTTGAGCGAACCAATACCATTCTCGTCACCGATACGCAGGAAAATATCAACCGCATGCTCGAAATCGTCAAGTTTATTGACAAGCCGATCGAAATCACCGACGAGGTCAATGTACGTCCAGTAAAGTTTGCGAAAGCTGAGGACATCAAGAAACGCATCGAAGAACTGGTGACTGAGTCCCAAAAACAGCAGCAAGCCAAGGAAGAAATAAAGGCTAATACATCCGGTGCACCCGGTATTTCGCGCTCTACAATGTCGACACCCTCGATCCTCGGTTCCCGGCTGATGCCGCCCGGTCTGGTGCGCCCGAACTCAACGCCTACCCCAGTACTCCCGAATGAAACCCTCTCCGCCATGGTCAGCGATGCAGACCGCGGCATGATTCGTGGCAAAGTTCAGGTCATTGCGGACGAACGCTCCAACAAGCTCATCATCGTGACCCGTCCCGAAAACATGCGCTTCTTCGACAAGATCATCGAAGTGCTGGATGTTCCCACAGCCGCCGACATCCAGGTGAAGATTATCCGCCTCCAATACGCGACCGCCGACAGCACCGGCACCAAGGATGGTGAAAAGGGCATCGCGGATATCCTCAATGAACTCATTGGCAATGCATCCGCGGCGAAAAGCACCACGAGTTCAAAAAGCAGTTCCTCATCCGGCAATAAGCGTTCCTCCCCCTATCCTACCCCGAGCGGCAACCAGAATTTAACCAGTCCAACGCCCGCCCCGACACCCACACCGACGCCCAGAGCACCGTCCGCAGACCGAGAAGGTACAGGCAAGGTGGGTGAACTCAGCAAGGAGAACATCACGATCCTAGCTGACAAGCGCATCAACGGCCTCATCGTCATGGCCAGCCCTACCGACATGGCGATCATTGAGGCACTCATCAAGGAACTTGATGTTGAACTTGAACAGGTCATCATTGAAACCGTCCTACTTCAAGTTAAACTGAACGACAGCATCAAGACGGGTATTGACTGGATTCATAGTAACGTTATGAGTAAGAATGGCATATCCGCGATGGGTGGCGGCGGGGGAGGGGCTAATAAACCACCCGAGGTTCTGTCCGAAGCCGCCGGTTTAGCTGGAAAATTTGCGGGAGGGGTTACTGGTGCAAAATATTACTTTCTCTTTGATAACCTAAATCTAAACATGGTCGTTCAAGCATCCAAAGAAGACAGCCGAACCAAGGTGCTCCAATCTCCTGTGCTGATGACCGTCAACAACAAGGAGGCCGTTCTGGAATCCACGGACATGGCTTACCTCTACAAAGGTGTGCGCGCCAGCGGCGGTGGTTATGGCGGTTCATACCAAGAAGTTCCCGACTATGAGCAGCGTGACTTCGGTGTTACCATCAAGGTCACGCCACGCATCAGCCCCAATGGAAATGTCACCTTGACGGTGGATCAGAAGTTTGAAACCCGTGGCGCGGATCAATCCGTTGGCTCCAGTGGTGGATCTAACGACGTAAACTCCGTAAAATACCCAACCATCAGCACGACTAAGTTGCAAGCGGATGTCTCCGTCAAGAGCGGACAGACGATCATGCTGGGGGGACTGATCAAATCATTGAGCGTTGTTAATGACAACGGCATACCTATCTTAAAGGATATTCCGCTCATTGGGCGCTATCTCTTTGGCTCTACCGAAAACACCGAGGAATCCTCTGAACTCATGGTTTTTCTGACACCACACGTAGTAAAAGGGAGTACGGAAGCTCAAAGCGATGCACGACGGCGTTTAGAAAACACCAATACGGATGGAGTCTGGTCCAAGGGCTGGTCAAACAGCGAGTTGGCTGAACCCCCTAAATTCGGCGATATGCTCAGCCGCGAGTATCGCAAGAAGGAACAACTCAAGAAAGAGGTCGAAGCAGAGAAAAGACTCCAAGAGTTTGATCAACGACACAGCAAAGCGGGTGTTCGCACAAACCTCCTTTATAACCAAAAATATAATCTCCCGCCTCCATCACCTGAAAAGCAAGATGGTAAAACCACAACAACTAAGGAAATATTGCCTCAAAAACCTGCTACTGTTTTGTCATCTGGACAAATGCGCGTGATTGAAGAAAAGACCGAGCCGGTCATCTCTAATCCATCCCCAGCTCCGGCGCATAGTGCTGTTAAATAAAACACAAAAACGTGCATTTTACGCGGCATCCTCCCCTCGAGCGGCGGGCTTACCATTACGATGCAACGCCCATTTGCCA
Organism: bacterium; assembly: GCA_037133395.1. Classification (GTDB taxonomy): domain Bacteria; phylum Verrucomicrobiota; class Kiritimatiellia; order RFP12; family UBA1067; genus CAIZQW01. Next base: position 21,600 of record JBAXOG010000012.1, read on the forward strand.
TTGTTTAACGGCGTCGATGGGGCAGAGTAGCATCAGGACATTAAGCGTCAGGTTATCGCGATAAATAACTGCCATACCGATTTCTATAACCAGAAAAAGAAGGATGGAGAGTCGCAACCCAAGATAACGCGCGATGATGAAGCCCGTGGCGCAACACGCCACATCCGAAACCGAATTCACAATCGAATCGCCTGTGTATCCCAGCGCGGCAGTGGCTTCGCGATAGCGATTGATAATAAAGGCGGAGTTCTCTAGGATCTCCCAGGAAACCTCCAAGGCTACCGAGACAACAAATGCCCATACGACCGAGATTTTTCGCATACACAGCCATGTCAATCCACAAAAGATGACACCGTGCAAGATATGCGAAAACGTATAAGGGTCGAGCACATGTTGCGAATTGTGCGAGCTCCACGTGTCACCAACCCAAATCGCCCATCCATGACACGCGCACCACCAGACGCGCCCCTGACACCGTAGCACGACAACCTGCAACACGATCATCACTGCAATGGCCGCCAGCGCATAGTAAATCGTCGATACAGAAGTCTTCGTTACACGCATTAGCCGTTCTCCGCAAGGAAGGTCATCACGAGATTGAGCATAATTTCGCGTTCAACAGGTTTGGACTCAGCAATAAGGATCGTAAGCGCGACCAACGTATGGTCAGCAAGGCGCTTATGTCCATCCTTTGTCAATAACGCTTTGTTCTTGTCGAGGAAGTATAGAAAGAGCGCGGCTCCAATCCGCTTATTGCCATCGGTGAAGGAATGGTTCTTGACTACAAAATAGAGCAGATTCGCCGCCTTTTCCTCGACAGTCGGGTAGAGTTCATTTCCTCCAAAGGTCTGGTAGATCGCACCAAGGCTGGATTTAAAAGAGTCGTCCTTTTCCCTGCCAAACAAGGACGATTCATTACCAAATCGCATGGCATCAACAAAGTTCCTACACTCCAAATAGGTAAGGCGCGACTTGGCCTTGCGGCCCTTAGGTCTGCCGATACGCTGGTGGTCATAAGCATCCAGAAGTTCCAGAGCGGATGTATACCGCTCCACCACAGAGAGCACCTGACGCGCATCCAACTGCCGTTCGGCGCGTTTCAAGATGCTAACAACTTGCCCAAGCGCTTTCAACCGCTCTTTATTAATGGCATAGCCTTTAAGCATGTAGTCACGTAAAATGCCAGTTGCCCACCTACGGAATTCCACGCCCCGTTGGGATTTTACACGATATCCGACAGAGATAATAACATCTAGATTATAGAAGGCGACCTGATAGGTTTTCCCGTCCTCGGCAGTATGTGCAAAATTTGCACATACTTGTTTTTCATCAACCTCGCCCTCATCAAAAGCGTTTCGAATATGCTTGGTGATAACCGAGCGTTCCTTCTCGAACAGGGCTGACAGTTGCGCCTGTGAAAGCCAAACCGTAGACTGGTCCAATGTGGCAGGGATTGAGACCGCTCCGTCCTTCGATGTGAACAGGACAAGACCCTGTCCTGTTTCACCCGATTTTAAGATAGTTGTCGTTTTTTTCTTCATAGTTTTACTCATTTGTGTTTCAACAACACGCCCCGGAAAATTCAAATGCCTTCGCCCCCTTATTCCAAACGCTTATCAGCCAAGCGTATGCCGAACAAGTATTATGAGTATGTTATCATGGTTTCGTTCAATATGACCAGTTGAAAAACAGCCAGGAAAGGCTTGGGGTGCGATTTTATTTTGTTAAAAAAATCGCATCAGGTAGGAAGTAGAAGGGAGGAGGGAGGAGTTAAACAATATATTGAAAATAAGGACAGGCTTTGAATCGTTACTTAAATCATAAGTAACGATATTCCTTTTCCGTTGAAAGTATTAACTTGTTTGTAATCAATTTGTTATAACTCCTACCTCCTACTTCCTCCCTCCTCCCTCGGGTGCTGGTTCAACAAAGTTGAATCGCACCCCAAGACTTGTATCTGATAAAATCTAGCTTGCTGGCAAAGGCGTCAATCTGCTATTATCCACGACGTTTTCAGGGCGCGTGGTGAAATTGGCATACACGTAGGATTTAGGTTCCTATGCCGCAAGGCGTGAGGGTTCGACCCCCTCCGCGCCCACCAGCCTTCGCCCTTTTTCGATGAAGCGAAAAAGGGTCTACGGCTAGTAGGCCAGCCGGCGAAGGCTGTCCGCCGGAGCCCTAAAGCTGGCTCACCAGCTTTAGGCGTAGGAGGGCTCATGTATTACGTATATATCATTCGCTCAACAAATCTCCCAGTTCAACGCTCCATCTTTTCAACGTCAGACGGGGCCCATGTATTCACATCACACGGAGATGAAGGCTGGTCCTTGAACCCATGAACATCTTTCTCCAATTCCTTCTGGCAGCAGCTCTGCTCACACTTTCGCCTGGGCCAGATATTCTTTTCGTGCTGGCCAAGGGTATGGAGCAGGGACGTAAAATCGCGTTGGCAACCGCTTGGGGCATGTGCAGCGGATGTTTTGCGCATACGCTGGCTGTCGCGTTAGGCGTCTCCGCGCTCTGCATGGCTGAACCGCGCATCTTTATTGCCATTAAGATTTTTGGTGCCAGTTATCTTGCGTATCTCGCCTACAAGACGGTGCGCTCCGCTGTGACGATCACCGTTCAAGCTGAAGCCGCAACATTTCGCACAGCCTTTCAGCGCGGCGTACTTATGAACCTCCTGAACCCCAAGGTCGCACTCTTCTTCATCGCCTTCTTGCCCCAGTTTGTGAATCACACATCCAGCGTCTCCGTCCCGGTGCAACTCGCGACACTCGGTCTACTTTTCACGGCACAAGGCTTCTTCTGGTTTACACTTGTCGGCCTCTTCTCAGGCTTTATTGGGGGTTATATCCAGCGATCAGTCAAACTCTCTCGCATGCTCCCCTACTGTTCCGCAACTGTCCTTGTTCTCATCTCCCTCTTCATTATCGTTGCGTAACAAATAAAAAATACGCGTCAGCACGTTCTATTATTACGCACTGACACGTATTCCATTCACGCAAACTCTCCACTACTCCTGCAGAAAAAGCCAGACGTTGCCTGTGTTCTTCCTGTCTTCGCTGATGATATTGCCAACCAGCAGGTCTAACTTTCCATCGTTATTCCAGTCGACAATGTCAAAACGATTGCGATAGCCTTTTCCAAAACTAGTGTCGCCCTTTAATTCGATCACTTTGGGTGCCTCCAGTTTCGGAACTTGTGCAGTCCCGCTATTTCGGAAGAAGAGAACCCTCGGCGATGATTCCACACCGCACAGCAGATCCACCTTCCCGTCCTTATCCCAGTCGACCAGATACGGGGACAAGCGCGACATACTCACGTTCGAGGCTGGCAAAACTATCGGTTTGGGAGCCTCAAATTTAGGGGCGTCTTTTGTACCGATGTTCTTATACCAGACAATCAAGTCCTTCGTAGGGCCATCCTGCCCGATGAGCAAGTCCTTCAACCCGTCTCCATCCCAATCTGCAAAATGCAATTTGGAATAAATACCGCTGATCTTACCAGAGGTAGAGGGCTTGGCACGATATTGCCCCTTCGAGTCCCTCTCGTATTGAGTGCGCTCGCCTACAATAGGCGTACCCGCAGCATCCACTTGAACTCCTTTTTCCAGAATAGGCTCGTTACGTGTTCCTTTGTTGATGAATATCCAAACTTTTCCATTACTGTCGCCAGAGAGCAAATCCAGCTTACCATCATTATTGTAATCCACAACCTGTGGATAAGCTCCTACACATCAGCCAGCATCCAGACGTATCGGCTTATTATCAGCCATCAGCGATTGCTCTTTCTCAAACACTGGCGCCGCATCGGTTCCTGAGTTTATAAAAAGCTTCACGTTCCCGTCTTTGCCCATGAAATGTCCGACGATCAGATCCTTCTTCCCGTCGCCATTCCAATCTGCCACAGCCGGAACAAGATGCCCGACCTCATAAGCAATCGGCTTATCTCCGACGTTCAGCTTGACGCCTGTCTTAAAGCTCGGCTCCGCCGCCGATGCGACAAGCGCACACGCCGCCATGGCTGCACACGATATTTTCTGCATGTTTAATCCTCCTTACAGTGTTTAAAATATTACTCTTCTTTTCAAAAAATGCAATCGCCTTTTTCGTGGCTTGGCTTTACCTGACGACAGGCATGTGTTATTATTTATGCTGTTTTTCGCCACCTGATGCACTCCGGCGGAAAAACCAAGAATTCATCGCATGACAACACCGCTAACATTTAAACCTGTCTACAAAGACTATATCTGGGGGGGCGACCGCCTCTCCACCCATTTCCATCGCACGGGAACGCCCACTCCCTGTGCGGAATCCTGGGAGATCTCTGCCCATCCAGACGGCGCCAGCATCGTGGCACAGGGTAAGTATGCCGGACGTTCACTCCCTGACTTGGCAGCCGAATTCGGGGTGGCGCTCATGGGAACAAAGACACCCGACCCCACACGTTTTCCCTTGCTCTTCAAACTGATTGACGCCCGCGATAAGCTCAGCGTGCAGGTCCACCCGAACAACGCCAATGCAGCGCTCACCCACGGCGAGCCGAAGACGGAAATGTGGTACGTCCTCGACCGCATCCAAGGTTCAAGCCTTTATGCCGGCCTCCGAGAAGGCACAACTCCTGAATTGCTGCGCGCCGCGCTGGCTGATGGCACAGCAGACAAATGTCTCACAGAAGTACGGGTCAACCCAGGCGACTCCATCTTCATCCCGGGCGGACTCGTCCATGCCATCGGCGACGGCTGCCTGATTTACGAAGTCCAGCAAAATTCGAATACGACCTATCGACTCTACGACTGGAACCGCGTCGGCGCGGATGGCAAGCCGCGTCCGCTTCATATCGAAGAGAGCTTCAAAACAATCGAATGGGATAATGCGCGAATGCGCGAATGCGCAAACGCGCGAATGGCCAACTATAAATCCTTAGTCTCTTGTACATTCTTCCAAGTCGGGAAGCTTACATTAGCGGGGAGTACATCCATAGCACACGATGGCACAACCTTCACATCACTCTTTGTCGAAAACGGCAACATCTCCATCGAAGCTGGCGGCGAAACCGTACAGCTCGACAAGGGGATGAGTTGCCTCATACCCGCAGCGGCACAAGACTTCACCCTAACTGGCAACGCTTCATTACTCATCACAACCTTATGATCAAATCATCCTACCACCTTTTTAACATCTTCGGTATCCCTGTGAAGGCGGACCTCTCGCTCTTCATTCTGGCCATTATTCTTGTCCAGAGCTACAATGACCCTATTTACGGAATTGCCTTTGGCGTTTTCCTGCTGCTCTCGGTTCTTTTGCATGAGCTGGGCCACAGTCTCGTCGCCATGGCCTTCGGTTGCCGCGTAAAGGACATCACGCTGATGATGATGGGCGGTTGCGCATCAATGCTCTCCATGCCGCGCAAAGCCTGGCAGGAGTTTCTCATGGCCTTTGCCGGCCCGCTGGTCAGTCTTGCCCTGGCCATCGTTGGATTCGGCGTGTCAGACGGCCATATAGACTGGCATCTCAACACTTACTGTAAACCTGGCTTTTTTTACGAGTTTGTTATGAGGGTCGGGGTTTTGAATGGAATCCTCTTTGTTTTCAATCTCCTGCCTGCCTTTCCCATGGATGGCGGACGCATCCTGCGGGCTTTCCTCCAGCAGTTCTTCATGACCAAGGTCAAGGCCACATGGATTGCTTCACGCATCGGTCGTTTTATCGCGATCCTCATGGCCCTGAGCGTTGTCTACTCCATGATCACAAATCAATTTGAAGGGTATATGATTATTCGTCTGCTCATTGCCTTCAGTATCTACCGGGCTGCCGAGCAGGAGTATCAGATGGTGCTCGCCGAAGAGGGATACGGCAACGGCAACCCCTTTGCCCGCTTCGGATTCCCCTTCTCCGGACGCACAACCCGCACGCCTCCCCCAGATGACGGACAAGCAATCGTCAGCCCCCCGCCCTACGAGCGCGGCAGCGGCAAACGCGTAGATGTCCGTAAAGAATAGCCCAAAATTGGAAACGGCCTTTCTTTGGGCTTGCTCATCATCCCTTCCTTTCGTATACTATTTTCCTTCTTTTCACGGAGATGGGGACATTTACTGGGGTAATACGTCCGCAACCGGATTAACAGGAGCAAAGACCATGATCGTTACCACGAAGGATCTCTTCCAGCACGCGTACGGCAAGTATGCCATTGGCGCTTATAACATCAACAACCTCGAGCAGACCATGGGCCTCTTCAAGGGCAACGTGGAGAGCAAGGCCCCCTTCATCGTCCAGCTTTCAAAGGGTGCACGTTCCTACAGTCACAAGCTAATGCTCGAAACCATGATGACCACGGCCGACCAGATATTCCCGGATGCCATTTTCGCAGTGCATCTGGATCACGGTGATGAAGTCACCTGCATGGACTGCATCAACTCGGGCGTTTACAGCTCAGTCATGATTGACGCTTCCCATGAGCCCCTCGAGAAGAACATCGAGATCACCAAGCGCGTCGTTGACGCAGCCCACGCCAAGGGCCTGGTCGTCGAGGCTGAACTCGGCCTGCTCAAGGGTATCGAAGAAGATGTCCACGCAGCCGACCATGTTTACACCAAGCCATCAGAGGCTGAATATTTTGTCAAGCAGACCGGATGCGACTCCCTCGCATGCGCAATCGGCACCTCCCACGGCGCCTTCAAATTCCATGGCGACCAGAAGCTCCGCTTCGACATCCTCGAAGAGATCCAGAAGCGCCTGCCTGGCTTTCCGCTGGTGATGCATGGCTCCTCCTCGGTTCCGAAAGAGGAAGTCGACCGCATCAACGCAGCTGGCGGCAACATCAAGGGTGCATCCGGCGTTGACGCACGCCAATTCCTGGGCGCAGCCAAGCTCGGCGTGACCAAGATCAACATCGACACCGACGGCCGTCTGGTATGGTGCCGCGTCCACCGTGAATTCTTCCGCGACCAGCCTGAGAAGTTCGACCTCCGCGATGCAGGCAAGATCTTCATTCCGGAATATGCGAAGTTCATTGCTGCGAAGAACATCCTGCTCGGCTCCGCCGGACAGATCGACTCCCTTCGCGCTGCACTGACGAAGTAATCTTCTCATTGCATAAGCGTACTAAAAAAGACAACGGGTTGCCCCGTTGTCTTTTTTTTGACTCTAACCCATGACTCGGAATTTACAAACAGCCCCAAAAAGCATATAGTATGGGGAATTATGTTTAATCAAATCACCCCCGAATTGATGGATGACCTGACCTATCGCTGGATGCACCTTCAGACGCATCTTAAAGCAGCGGGTGCCGATGCACTCGTGGTCAGCTCAAATGTAAACAATTATTATGTTACCGGCCGTATTTTCATGGGCCATGCAATCATCCCGGCAGAGGGCGCCCCCCTTTTTTGTGTGCGTCGTCCAGTCGGTTTGAAAGGCGATCGCGTACGAGAGATGCGTAAGATGGAGCAGATCCCCGACCTGCTCGCGGAGGTCGGCATCCCGATGCCGTCGCGCGTGCTCATCGAAAATGATGAGTTGTCTTATAGCGAATGGTCTCGTCTGGCTGCCGTATTTCCTAACGCGGTCACCGGCAACGGCTCCGCACTCCTTCGTCAATGCCGCATGGTGAAGTCCCCATACGAAGTCCGCATTATGAAAAAGACCGGGCAACGCCATGCCGATGTCATCTCACGCTTCCCTTCGGTTTACGAACCTGGCATGACCGACCATGCGTGGGCTGTCGAAATGTACCATGTCATGCTCAAGGCCGGAAACCTCGGCCAGTTCCGAATCGCTGGCTCAACCATGGAAGCCTTCATGGGAACCATCTTGGCTGGCGACAACGGAGGCGCCTGTTCCCCCTACGACTTCGCGCTCGGCGGGGCAGGACTCAATCCCTCGCTCCCTGTGGGACAAAGCAACATCAAGATGGTAGAGGGCATGGCAGTTCTGGTGGACATCGCCGGAAATTTCTACGGTTACATCACGGACTGCTCGCGCGTCTTCGGCATTGGCAAACTTGCGCAAAAGGCTTATGATGCGCACCAGGTCTCTATCGACATCCGAAGCGCCATCATGGAGGCAGGAAAACCTGGCATCCCTGCTGAAGACCTCTACAACATCGCCCTTCAGATGGCGGAGAAGGCTGGACTCGCTGACTATTTTATGGGCGCCCAGCAAAAGGCGAAGTTTGTCGGCCATGGCACAGGCATCGTCATCAATGAGCTGCCCATTCTTGGGGCGCGCTCCAAGGACATCATAGCTGAAGGCATGACCATCGCGCTCGAACCCAAGTTTGTCATTCCCGGCACTGGCGCGGTCGGCGTTGAAGACACCCTCCTCGTCACAGCCAACGGCATGGAAAACCTCACCCCCGCCCCCTCCGAAATCATCACCCTTTAATGATTATGCGAGATATAATTAACTAACGCACTCACACACTCACGCACTAACGAACTTCCCCCATGCTCCCCTACTGTCTCAATATTCACCGCGGCGAAAGTCTCGATGAGGTTTATCACGCGATAGGCCAACACGCCTGTGCCGTCAAGGCGCGCCTTGCGCCTGACGTGCCGTATCCCTTGGGATTGCGGATCGCCTCCACTGCGGCCAAAGAGTTGGCAGAGCCGGAAAAGCGTCAAGCGTTTGCGGATTTTCTCAAGCAACGCGATCTCGCCTCCTCCATGATTAACGGATTCCCTTTTGGCGCGTTTCATGACTTGCCAGTCAAGACCTCTGTCTATCTGCCCGACTGGTCCATGCAGGAACGGCTGGAGTACACAGCCAGACTCGCGCTCATCCTTGCGGACATCCTTCCAGAGAATGGAAAGGGAAGCATCTCCACGCTCCCGCTGACTTATCAGAATCCTGTTCCAAGCGAACAAAAACGAAACGCGTATGTCCGCCAGATTATTGTCCTGGCCTGTCTGCTGGATGAAATATGCACGGAACAGGGCAAAGAGATTGTCCTCGCCATTGAACCCGAACCAGACTGCCTGCTGGAAGATACCCACAGTTTTATCGCATGGTTCGAAAGCGAATTTCTTTTAGAGGGCCGGCGCTGGCTCTCGGCGACTCAGAAGCGCACACCTGAAGAGGCCGAGACGCTTCTGCGCCGACATGTGGGCATCTGCTTCGACACCTGCCACTTCGCGCTTGCGTTTGAGGAGCCCCTGGCCGCGCTGACGCGCATTGATCACGCGGGTATCACGGTTGCTCGCATTCAACTCAGCGCAGCCATTCGCGCAACCGTCACCCCGCAATCGCTGGAGGCCTTACGCTCGTTTATCGAGCCGGTCTATTTGCACCAGACCCGCATTCGCTTGCCGCGTGGCAAGATCATTCATTACCCGGACTTGACCGCAGAGACGCTAGCCGATGCCGCTCAATATGAGGGAGCGGAACTGCGTACCCATTTTCATGTGCCGCTCTTCTGGAACGGCAACGATGTGTTAGGGTCAACGCATGACGAACTCACCCCCGCCTTCTTCCGTGCCGCAGCAGAAAAGAACTATCCGATGGAAATCGAGACCTACACCTTTGATGTGTTGCCTCTTGAATTGAAAGCCACAAGCGTCGTCGAGAACCTCGTAAAAGAAACCCTCTGGGCTCATGGAAAAATCATTTTTTAACCAACCTGCCCCAACCCCTGGCGGCTACCGTGAAATGTGGCACATCGCCATGCCGCTCATCCTGAGCATGGGCGCCATGACGATCATGCAATTCACGGATCGCGTCTTTCTGGCCCGGTATAGCAGCGTCAGCCTCCAGGCCGCACTCCCCTCTGGTATTCTTGCGCATACCATGATCTGCCTCTTTCAGTCCATTGCGGGATATTCCGGGACCTTCGCAGCACAGTACCACGGCGCAAAGCAACCGGGCCATTGCGTACACGCAACCATTCAAGGACTTTGGCTCGCACTCGCCTCTTGGCCTATCATCATCGCACTCATTCCGCTTGGCATCTGGCTCATGTCTCTGGGCGGACACGCGCCCGAGGTCTTTACAGCGGAAAAATCGTATTTCATTATCCTGATGGTGACCGGCATCGTTGTGCCATTAAACGCGGCAACAAACGGATATTTCATGGGGATCGGACGAACACGGATCACGCTCGTCGCCAGCATCATTGGATGCCTCATTAATATCGTACTCGACTATGCGCTGATCTTCGGCGTCTGGGGCTGTCCAGAACTCGGCATACATGGCGCAGCTTATGCGACAGCCTTTTCAGCATTGGTCACGCTGATTATCCAACTGGTCGTCTTCTTCCGTGCAAACGCAGTACAGGACTATGTTGACATGAAGACAGAAGCCGCGATCACCACCGCCCGCATCCGGTGGCTCATCTGGAAACCCGACCTCGCCCTGCTCTCACGTATGCTCCGCTTCGGTACGCCAACTGGATTACAGATCTTGCTCGACCTTGCATCCTTTTCCCTCTTCATCATCTTGACGGGGCGTATGGGGAACCTAGCCCTCGCGGCCAGCAACATTGCTTTCAGCATCAACCACCTCGCCTTCGCACCGCTGCTCGGGATGAGTTGGGCAGCCGCAGCAGTCGTGGGGCAACACCAGGGGGCCCGCAATAGCGCTGCAGCAGAGAAGGCTGGCTTCACTGCCATGCGAATGGGACTCTTATACATGGCGCTCATCGGTAGCACCTTCATCTTATTCCCCGGCCTCTACATTGCGCTTTTCAATCCCAAGGACGCTGTTTTTTCAGCTCAGGAATTGCTGGCCACTGGACGTCTGATGCTCATCATGATGACCATCTGGGGCTTCTTTGACAGCATCAGCATCATTCTTGTCGGCGCCTTGAAGGGTGCCGGCGATACGCGTTTTGTCCTCATCTACATGGCACTCTGGAGCTGGGGATTTTTCGTCCCAGGTTCAATCTGGATCGTCTGGAGCGGACAAAGTATCCTCATGCTCTGGCTATGGCTGGCGCTCTATGTCTGCCTCTTTACAAGCGGCATCTGGCTGCGCTGGAAAAAAGGTACCTGGAAGACCATTAAACTCATCCATCACGATGAAGTGCTTGTTCTATGAAAAAACTCCTCGTCATACAGGTCGCTGGCTTAGGCTATGATTTCGTGCTCAAACAGGGCTCGCCTACCTGCGGGACACCGCATGCCTTAAAGCCGCTCTTCCCTGCATTGACCTGCACCGCGCAGGCCACTTTGCGCACAGGCACTTCTCCGGCGAAGCACGGCATGATCGCCAATGGATTCTTTGACACCACCCTCCGCAAGCCGCTCTTTTGGGAGCAGTCTTCAGCACTTGTTACGGGAGAGCGTTTCTGGGAACCCTTCCGCGCGCGTGGCGGTACCGTCGGACTTCTCTTCCTCCAGCAAAGCCTTGGCGAGTCTGCTGATGCCATTATCTCCCCTGCGCCGATTCACACGCATGGTGGTGGCATGATCATGTCCTGCTATAGCAAGTCTGACACCCTCTACCCACGCTTACAAAAAAGCGTGGGCCGGCCCTTTAAGCTGCACCACTACTGGGGCCCGCTCGCCTCGGTCAAGAGTTCACGCTTTATCGCAGAGGCCGTCGCAGCTTATCTGCGTGAAGCTGATGCGCCTGATGTGGTGATGACTTATCTGCCTGGACTCGACTATGACCTTCAGCGTTTCGGTCCGGATCATCCGCGTAGTGCGGTTGCCTATCAGGCAGTCAAGCACGACCTCTTGGTCCTCTCGGCTGCCGCTGAGGCAAACGGATATGAGATCGTCATTGTCGGCGACTACGCCATTACCCAGGTCACAGACGGGGCCATCTTCCCGAATCGCGCCCTTCGTGATGCGGGGCTCTTTGCAACACGCCAGATCAAACGGATGGCCTATCCTGATTTTTATACAAGCAAGGCCTTTGCTGTTGTGGACCATCAAGTAGCCATGGTACACGTCTTTGATCCGTCTGCGTTAGCGCAGGTCAAAGCTGTGCTGACAACCTTGCCGGGTGTTGACCAAGTCCTTGATGCATCTGCCCAACAGGCCCAGGGTATTGCACATCCGCGCACCGGAGATCTATTCCTTGTCGCCAAGAAGGGTGTTTGGTTCGCCTACCCATGGTGGACCGACAAGCAGGAAGCTCCTGACTACGCCACGCATGTCGATATTCACAACAAGCCCGGATATGATCCGTGTGAGCTCTTCTTTGGCCGCACACCCTTCCACATCAGCATGGACACCACAAAGATCAAAGGCACGCACGGACGAGCCGATGCCGATTGCGTTGTCGCCCTCATCTCCTCCATCCCGCTTCATGCCACCAGCTTCCTAGAACTCACGGCCAACCTCCGCGAGTGGCTTCTGGATTGAACATAAATATTTGTGCTCTCACGGAAGAGCGGAAGAGTTGATTTCAGCGAAATGATCTGATACGATTATTCAAAATTCGGAGGTTGGAATATGCCAGTGGTGATGGAAAAGAGGGAAGCACATAAGCTTGTGGATCAATTGCCCCAGAATGCAACATGGGATGACCTGATGCATGAAATTTATGTGCGAGAGGCAATTGAAATCGGTCTCTCGGACAGCAGAGAAGACAGAACCCGCGATGTACATGAGGTGCGCGAAAAATACGGTTTGCCGGTATGAAGGTTCACTGGACACAAACAGCAGAAAACCATCTTGATGCTATTTACAGCTATGTTGCACAGATTTCTCCCGAATATGCCAAAAACCTGGTTGACCGCCTAACAAGACGATCACAGCAAATCGCAGATTTTCCTCTCTCGGGACGACGTGTCCCCGAATATGAGCTAAACCAGATACGAGAAATAATCGAGGGTTCTTACCGAATCATTTACAATATCAAACCTGATCAGATTGATGTTCTTTGCGTCATCCATACCGCAAGAAATGTTTTATCATCCGATCAAGGCATAAGTGGAAACTAGATTCTCTACGACAACTCTTCTATGTCCATTTGCTCAATACCTCTACCCCCTGATTGCGAGAAGGAACTCAACCGACTGGTTGATTGCCTCTCAGATGGCGATCTCGCCATGCTGGCGGCCATGGAGCCTGCCTTCCAGACAGGCGGCTTCCGAAACAGTAAGCCGCCGATCATCCGGACGCGCATCCATCAACTCGTCACAGGGTCCCAGCCTATCTCCGAGTCCCTTCGCAAAACCCTTGCCAAACGTTCGCGTATGGCTTCACTCGCCGAGCTCTTGCCTTCTCATGTCCTCTGCGACAATCGTCACGCCTTTGTCACCTTGTCCAACGCGCACACCTTCCTCGTTGCCTTGCTTCTGGATGCACGCGCCGATATTCGCGAGAAGGCTGAAGCGTGGATGAAAGACGAGACACCCTTTCTTTCACTCGCTCCGGAAGATGCTCTCACGCAACTGCGCAATCTTTTCGAGCCTTTAACCGAATTGCTGGGGGCCTCGGCCACCGACGGCATTCCGGTCACACAAGATGCCTGGCGCGCACAGAAGGAACAACTCGACCTGCGCATCCGCGACCTCAATGAACAGAACCGCCGTTTGCGGGGCGTTGACGATAAACTCGCCGGCCTGTCACGTCAACTCAAGACCTCGGAAACGCAACTCGCTTCGACAAAGGACAAGTTAGACGAAGCAGAGAAGACCCTCCGACAAAAAAATGCGGAAACCGAAAAACTTGTCGCGGCACTCAACAAAGAGACCGCCAATCGCGACGAACGTCTGACCGCTGCACTCGACCTTGCCTTAGCAAAAGAATTCTTCGGATGGCTCGGCACTGCACGCGCACTGGAAGCGCAAGCCCAAGCCATCGACCCGTATGCCGATGTCCTGAAACAAGCGGAAGCCGCCTTGGCTCACCAGACCGAGCTTGATCGCCACACCGGCAACCGTATGACACTGGAGTCCCGACTGACCGAGCTGGAACAGATGCAGTCGCGTATCATCCATACCCTTGAATATGCGATTCGTCAATCACCTGACCTTAAACGCATCGAGGACGTGCTTTCATCTGAAATCGAAAAGTTACGAATGCTCCTGTATCCGGCGGATTCCCTGTCGCCCATTGAAAACCTGCTGATTGAACGAATACACGTTGCCCCTGATAACGCACTGCCCGCCTTACGTCCACTCCCCGACCTGATGACGGCCGCAGGCTTACTGCCGCAGGGGGCCAACGGACGTGTACAAGCCGCCTTCCGTAAGCGTTTTGGGGCCATTCAGGCCCTCGGTGTCATGCCTGACCCAGAGATCGATTCCCGCAAATCATCCGTGAGTCTGCTCGGACGCGCATTGGCTGGACAGCAACCCGCCATGCTCCTCGTCGACGGCCACAATGCGCTCTTTGGACTCCCGACGCGCTACAATCCACAACGTGGCTCAGCCGCCAGCGAAGGGGATAAACGTAACAAGCTTGCTACGGATATCATTCGCATCACCGCACCCAATCCTGCGGTCCGCGTGTGGATTGTGTTTGACGGACCACAACGAATGGACACACAAGCATCCCCCAATGTTCGCGTCACCTATTCCGGAGGCGAGGGCGAACATCGTGCAGATGCGGTCTTGCTCGACAATATCAAATTCTTCCGAGCAGCCGACCCCAAGATGGCGGTGTTGCTCGTCAGCAATGACAGTGATCTGTGCAAAGAGGCTGCACGACAAGGCGCACAGATTGTATCGGTCATGGATCTCGGAATGTTCTTCACGTGAACTTAATGAAGTACGCCAGACAGTTTCTCCTGAGTATCTGCATCTTGCTCTTCGCTGGGTTCATCTCAGACGGCCAAGGCATCTCCTTCTTTGCAGCCGCCATGGGGCTATGCCTTGCAGACTGGGTCATGCGTGCTGGCAATTCAGCAGCGGACAAGCGATTTCTGATGCTCGATCCCGATACGTTAGATACGGAACCGTTGAGGAAAGCGTTGAATCATATCCTCAATGAGGTTCGTCGCATCCAACGACCGATTCAATTACGTTTGGCTCCCCTGACGCAGAAGTTGCGTTTCCGACCACAACTTCAACTCAATCGCGAAGGAGAAATAGAAATTATCGGCTGTAATAAAAAAGAAATTATTGAACAACCCTATATCTGGATTGCCGACCACCCTTTGCCGCTGTCGCTTGCGACACAAGAATGCTCAATCCTTACGTTTATTCCGAGTCGCGGGGATCGGGTACGCGTGGAGCTGAACACGATATCCCCTCTCTCAAAGAGAGAACTGATCATCCTTGGAATATTGATGGCGATCACGGCCGCACTGGGATTTTTCAACCTCTTCTCCGCAATCCTCGCCTTCACGCTGTACAGCTCACTTCTTGGGCGCTGGCACGGATTTGCCTAATCGGGCTAAGACCAACTTCAGTGCATTCCATGCCTGCAACTTGGCCGTGCGGGTCCCTTCTACATCACCCTTATTTTCAAAGCGGATGATGTAGGACGGATGATAGGTCGGCATCACAGGAATGCCCTCGTAGGCTGTCCACTGCCCCTGCATCCGCATGACGCCAGCCTGATTCAACAGCGCCTTGATGGCAGTACCCCCCAAAAGCACAATGATCTTCGGACGAACAATACCAATCTGTTCACGCAAGAAGGGCAAGCATTTATGAATTTCGGGTTGTTCTGGCGGACGATTGCCGGGAGGATGACACTTGCAGATATTAGCAATATACACATCCTCGCGTTGATAGCCCATGGCATTAATCATTTTTGTGAGGAACAAGCCTGCAGCCCCGACAAACGCAAGACCTTGAATGTCGTCTTCCTCCGCAGGAGCCTCGCCAATAAACATCACATCCGGCGAATTGGAGTTGCCCTGTCCTAACACCGTCTTTGTGCGTCCCGCATGTAAGGGACAATCCGTACAAACCGCGACACGCTCCGCCATTTTTGCAAGAGCCTGTTCGCGTGCTTCAGCAGACAACTCAATGCCTGCCACTGGCGAACGCGTTTCGTCAAGTTCGACAGAGTCCGGCAACTTGAACTTTTCAAAGGGCGCCGGCTTCCCAGACGGCGTAACAGATGAAGGTCGGGCCTGAGATGCCCCTTGTGTCGCATTTCCTTTTGAAACAGGCGTAGCAACATCCCATTTTGCGAAAAAACCAACAGGCAATTCAACAGTCCGCTGGCCCAATTCCTTGAGCAACGTCACATGCTGAATCACCTCATCAATACTATCACTCCACTCAGACATTAACCACCCATCTGTAAATTAAAAGATGCGCCTAGTTTACGTCTTATCCTTTCATAAGAAAAGACTAAACATCCTAAACTTAAAGAAAGGAGACCGCCTTGCCAGAATGCAAGTTTATGATGTATAATGAGCGCATATGAAGAGTCCATCTATCTTTACCATTGAAGCCCCTTTTACGCCTACAGGAGACCAGCCGCAAGCGATTCAAAAGCTTACGGACGGGCTTCGTGCGGGTGCTACGCGGCTCACACTAGAGGGGGTCACTGGTTCGGGCAAAACCTTCACCATGGCGAATGTCATCCGCGAATGGGGACGACCCGCACTCATCGTTTCGCACAACAAGACCCTCGCGGCTCAACTGTTTGCTGAGCTGAAAGCCTTCTTTCCAACTCACGCTGTCGAATTTTTCATTAGTTATTACGATTACTATCAACCCGAAGCCTATATCCCTCAAACCGACACGTACATTGAAAAGGACGCAGCCGTAAACGAAGAAATCGAACGCTATCGTCTGGGGGCGACCAATTCGCTACTGGGACGGCGCGATGTCATTATCATCGCCTCCGTCTCGTGCATTTATGGGTTAGGTTCGCCAGAGGACTACAAGCAGATGCTTGTGGATTTGAAGCCTGGACAGGCCTGCGTGCGCGATCAGATGCTGGAAGAGCTGGTGGCCATCCAATACACGCGCAATGATTACGAGACGCAGCCCGGCACCTTCCGTGTGCGCGGTGACACGGTTGACATCTTCCCCTCCTACAACACCTCTGGCATCCGCGTCTCTTTCTTCGGTGATGAAATCGAGGAGATTAAACGCTTTGACCCGATCAGCGGCAAAACAGAGAACCCGCCCCTGCTCCGCGCCGTGATATCGCCTGCGAAACATTTCGTGATGCCCAAGGAGAAGGTCAATCAGGCGCTCTGCCGCATCAGCGAGGAACTCGATGAACGCCTCAAGGAGTTGGAGAGCATGGGCAAACTCCTTGAAGCGCAACGCCTCAAGCAGCGCACGGAATTCGACCTTGAAATGTTACGCGAACTGGGCTATTGCAACGGTGTTGAAAACTACTCGCGCCATTTAGCCGGACGTGCGGCAGGCGAGACACCCGCCTGTCTCCTGGATTATTTCAACGGCGAATTTCTGACCATTGTTGACGAGTCACATGTTACACTGCCTCAAATCCGTGCCATGTTCAATGGCGATCAGGCTCGTAAACAAGTACTTGTCGATTACGGCTTCCGCCTGCCCTCTGCCAAAGACAACCGACCGCTCAACTTTAACGAGTTTCTCACTAAAGTCGGGCCGATCCTCTTCGCCTCCGCAACGCCAAGCGTTTACGAAAAACAAGTAAGCGACGTGTTGGCAGAGCAAGTCCTACGCCCGACTGGGTTACTTGATCCGCCAGTCGAAGTCAGACCGCTGACCAATCAGATTGACGACCTCATGGAAGAGATCCGCCGATGCGCTGAACACGGCGACCGCGTGCTTGTGACAACGCTCACGAAACGTACAGCCGAAGACCTTACGGCTTACCTACACGAGACCGGCATTCGCGTGGAATATTTGCATAGTGGCATTGATGCGATCAAACGCGTCGACATCCTGGGACGGTTACGCAAGGGCTCCTTCGACTGTCTTGTTGGGATCAACCTGCTCCGCGAAGGCCTCGATTTGCCTGAAGTCGCACTTGTCGCTGTCTTGGATGCAGACAAGGAGGGCTTCCTCCGTTCAGCTACATCCCTGATTCAAACAGCCGGACGTACCGCGCGCCACATCAATGGACGCGTCATTCTGTATGCCGATAAGATCACCGCGGCGATGCAGCAGATGATGGAGATTACACAGACACGACGCATTAAGCAGGAAGCATATAATACGGAGCACAACATTACACCGCAAAGCGTCAAACGCGCGATCCATGAATCGCTGAAGCTTTACGAAGAGGCTGAAGAGATCGAAGTGAGCATGGTCGCTGAATCACAGGAAGCCTACAATGTGCAGACCGTCATCACCGACCTTGAACGCGAGATGCTGGAAGCCGCGCACGATCTAGAATTTGAACGCGCTGCAGCCCTCCGCGACGAAATCAAACTCCTTAGAGGACAGTAACTGTCGCCTATCCATGACCAAACAGCCGCTGAAAGATTTCTTTAATGGCTACACCGCCTCCGAGAATGAGAACGGCAAAATAGATCATCGTAAAGATATTTAGAAGATGTCCCAAGAGCATGCATAACCCGTCGCGTTGCAACAATCCGATGGCCAGAAAAAGCAGGGCAAGCCCTGGCAACGTATTGCTGAAGGGGATTAAACCAAAGGGTGCCATGAGCAGGGCGGCCCCGAGGATCAGTGCACCGTTGTTGACGGTCGTCATCATCCAGCCATCCACCAGCCACTTCATGCGATGCGGACGGCTGACGTGATCCAGTCGATCCAGCCATTTGCTCCCTTTCATGAGTGCCGAACGAATGCCGTCAGATGACAACTTCCGAGAAGCAAGGCGTTGAGGTAACCACAGATTACGATCAAACAAACGGCTGATGCCGATTAACAAAATCGCAAAACCGAAAACAGTACTGACACCCGGAATCGAAACAGGAACCATGAACACAAGCGTCAGGAATGCCGTGAGGATCAATAGACCGTCCTGACCAATCAGATCGCGAATCTCCATCAAGGTCACTTGATTCGGAGGCAGGTTCTCAATAAACACCTTGAGCTTCTGTCCAAGAGAGGCTGTTTTCAATTCACCCTGTTGGGGCTGGAGCAAATCTTTGTTAGTCATATTTAAATCCTTCGCACACGCTCATTTTTCCAATAAAGTGTGATTATCATACAGATTCAGACCCCAAGAATCAAGTGGCAATAACCCCAAGAAACCAATGAATTACTAGGGTTTTAAGATGGCGCCCCTGGCGTGAGTCGAACACGCTACAACCGGATTAGAAATCCGATGCTCTATCCTAATGAGCTACAGGGGCAAAGAAAACAATGTGCGAATGCGGGAATGTGTAAATGCGCGAATTATCAAAAAATTCCAGCGCCGCACAATAATCAAAAACGGCCACATTATAGCAAGATAACACCTTTGACGGAATGAGAAAATTGAAATATTATACGAGCCCATTTTGCTTAAATCAGACAGTCTAGTGGGCGGGAGAGAACTTTGCAGAAGCGGTTGTTGCTCCTGATTATTTATTATTGGGACTTAACGGTTCACCGAGTCGTAGCATTAGCGCGTAGCGCGCATGGCAGGGTGAACCAGAATGTGCTGCCATGGCCGAGAACACTTTCGACGCCGATCTGGCCGCCATGCTGCTCCACGGCCATTTTACAGAACGTCAGCCCCAAGCCACTGGAGTAAGTCACACGCGGCGCACCGAGTTTCGCCTGCCCAAATTTCTCGAAAATCTGGGCGTGATCCTCCGGGGGAATGCCCGGACCTCGGTCGATCACTGAAACTTTAAAGGTGTCCGCCAATGGCTGGATTGAAAGTCTGATCTCGCAACCACGCGGGGAGAATTTCGCCGCATTTCCCAACAGATTGGAAATGAAGCGCCGCACGATCATCTTGTCGCAAATGGCCCCGCATCCTTCCAGCGGACGTTCGATAACCACAGGCGAGTGCTCAAATAGTCCACCGAGCAACGTTACAGATTCCTCGGCCACGTGTCCGAGGTCACAGGTTTCTCGGCAAAGCGGCATTTGCCCCGCCTCCATCCGACTCACATCCAACACAGAACTGACCATTTCAATTAGCTTATTTGCTGCGGAAATCGCCGCCTGTAAACAACCTTTGTCATCCGCAGCCAAGCTCTCGCCAAGACTGATCTCCAGCACTTCAAGATTCCCAAAAATGCCTTGCAGCGGCGAACGCATGTCATGGACAATCATGTGCGTTAAGTTGTCGCGCAGACGTTCTAGATTCTGCAATTTTTGAAAGCTCTCCTGCAGGCAATCGTAGAGCTGCTTGGAATGGATGGCGTTCCGCGTGCGGAGTTCGAGATCTCTCGTATCCACAGGCTTACTCAAGAAATCGCTGGCGCCAACCTCAATACCTTTCAGTCGGTCATCGCGGTCACTCAAGGCGGTTATCATTAACACTGGGATCGGTGCCGTCACCGGATTAGCTTTGAGCTGTTGGCAGACTTCAAAGCCATCCATTTCCGGCATCATGATGTCCAGCAGAATAGCATGCGGCATCACTTGCGCAGCCAGAACCAAAGCCTCACGTCCATTCACAGCCTCGGTCACAGAATGGCCCCGCACCTCCAGTAAGTCGCGCAAGAGTTCTCGGTTGTGCATTTCATCATCCACAACAAGAACCCGTCCAGGAACCGTCATACCGCCTTGTGTTTCACACATACTCTTCTCCTTGACGATCAAACGAATGATATCGGCCGGAACTGACGTTACACATTTCTCAGTTGAGCGGCCTGCTTTGACGCGGTCTCTAAATAGCCCGCAATCAGGTTAGGAAAGGATCGGGTGTCAATCGGTTTTCGGATAACGCCCATGCATCCGGCCAAGAGTGCCTTTTCCTCATCGACCTGCATAGCGGAAGCGGTCAAAGCAACGATGGGAATATCGCGTGTCGCGGGGTCCTGCCGGAGCAGCCGCGTGGCTGCCAACCCGTCCATTCCAGGTAAAGCGATATCCATCAATACTAAGTCTGGCTTCTCTGCATGGGCCAGAGGCAGAGCCTCTTCGGCCGAAAGTGCTTTTAAGACGCCATATCCCACATACTCAAGCAGATCAGACACCAGCTCCATATTCATCGGAGTGTCTTCGACAATCAGAATTCTTTTGACGTTCGCCATGTCACTATTTCCTTTCGACCATCATTCGCCTGTCTTCGTGATCAAGGGCACCGCAGACAACGTGAAATGAAACGTGCTGCCATGTCCCTCGCCAGTGCTTTCCACCCAGATCTTTCCGCCATGCATATCCACAAATCGTCGACACAAGGCCAGCCCTAAACCAGTGCCCTGATGTTTGCGCGACAGGGATGAATCAACTTGTTCAAACTGCATGAAAATGCGCTCTTGGTCCTCTTGTTTGATGCCGATCCCGGTGTCGGACACGCTGACGCTTACTTCGTTGCAGAGTTTTTCAGCAGTGATGCGGATGCCCCCGCCGCTAGGTGTAAACTTAATGGCGTTTGACACCAAGTTGAAAAGAATCTGCTTCAACATGCGTTCGTCGGCCAAAACGTTCAGATCTCCGGGTACTGCCTGTTGGATGCTCAAACCATGTACCTGAGCCCGGTTTCGAGTCAGCTCAAGCACGTGGCTGGCAACGTCCCTTAACAACAACGGTTGAGGATCAATGGTCATCTTACCGGCCTCTACTTTGGAGAAGTCAAGGATGTCGTTGATCAGGCTCAGCAGATGCTTGCCAGCCTGAAGGATGTTATTGACATAGCGTTCCTGTTTGACATTAATGGGGCCGAAGGTTTTGTCCGCCAAGATCTCCGAAAACCCGATCACGGAGTTCAAGGGCGTGCGCAGCTCATGGCTCATATTTGCGAGGAACTCGCTCTTGGCCTGGTTGGCCATCTCGGCAGCATTCTTGGCCTGTTGCAATATAGTTTCAAAACGCTTGCGTTCGGTGATGTCTCGCATCGCAGCCAATACCGTGGACTTCCCATCCATTTCAAACAACACCGCGTTGATTTCCACAGGCACCACTCGGCCATCCTTGGTTTTTACCGCTGACTCATAGAGGCAATTTCCCGTCCGAATGAGCTCCTCATAAATGTTGGTGAAGTCTCGCGAAGCGTCCGGGTGTCGGGTGTCCTGCGGTCCCAGGTGCAAGAGCTCATCATGGGAGTAGCCCAGAAACGTGCAACCCCGATCATTGATCTCGATGAAGTTGCCGGGGTGCCCGGGACTGACAAATTGGAACAAGAAGATTCCGTCAGCGCTGGTCGCGAACAGCGCCCGGAAGCGGGCTTCGCTGGTCCGTAATAATTGTTCCGTCTGCTTTAACTCTGTGATGTCGCGAGCCACCAAAATAACACTCTCGGGGGATAATTCGGATAGCGCCGCCAGGAAGTAGACATCCTGATCACCAAACTGCAGACGATTATCAAACATCACCGTTTGGTGGCTTGATAGAGCCTGCTGCACATGATCGAGGATTTGATCAGCAGCGGCGGCAGGAAAAACGTCATAAAGGGTCTGGCCCACCCACTCTGGCTTTGGTTTATAGAGCGGATTGGGGTTCGTGGGCGCAATTTCGAGGTAGCGTCCATTCTTGTCGAAAACAAGGATGATGTCTGTCATGGCCATAAACAGAGCCCTCATTTTGGATTCGGATCGTTGGAGCTCGCTCGTACGCAGTTTGACTAGATCCTCAAGATGATCCCGATGGATGGCCAACTCCTTTTCGGCTTTGTCATGTGCCAACCGTGTGCGTATAGTTTGGATGCCATACGCCAGATCATTGGCCAGACTGCTCAACAACTGGACTTCCTCTGTGTTGTCTAATGCCATGGGTTTGTCGGTGTAGCACATCAAGGCCCCAATGGTCTGGCCGCCTGCAATAAGCGGCAGGCCGATGCTGGCCGCATAGCCACGCTTGGCAGCCGCTTCGCGCCACGATATGAATTTCGGGTCGTTTTGAATGTCTTTGCATACACAGACTTGACCTGTACGAATGGCCGTGCCCGTGGGCCCTTGCCCCTGTGCTGTGTCCGCCCAACTGATCTTGAGACTGGCGATATAGCCATCATCATATCCGTCGTAGGCAATAGGGCGAACTGTTTTTGCTGCATCCTCCTCAGGATAGCCTATCCATGCCAGTCGATAGCCCCCCTCTTTGACAATTGTACTGCAAATCTTCCGGAGCAAATCTTCCTCGCTCTGAGCCTGTAAAATCTCCTTGTTGCATTCAAAAATCATGCGGAGTGCCCGATTGGAACGAAGCAGGTCAGTTGTCCGCTCCTGCACGCGTTGCTCAAGTTTTTCCTCTATCTGCTTATAGGGCGTAACATCGCGCAGGGCTTCGATCCGCATCAGCTTGCCATCACGCGCCATACTCTGCCCACGGGCTTCCACCGAGAACAGGGTGCCATCCAATCGGCGGGAATGTGCCTCAATAATACCTGTATATCCAGACTGCACTTGTTCCATGACACCAGGAATTTCCTCAGGCAACATGAAGTCTGTGATTTTTCGTCCAAGCAGTTGCTCGCGTGTGCCGCAATACATCTCGGCAAAGCGTTGATTACAATCCACGATGATTCCCTGTTCAGAGACCACCACTCCTTCAAAAGTCGCTGCTGCCAGCGTTTGGAAACGTTGTTCACTTTCGCGCAGAATTCGTTCAGCAACATACCGATCCGTCACATCAACAAACATGACCAATATGCAATCCGCCCCTATAACGCCTGATAGAATCATGTTTCGGGCACTTCCATCCACGCATGTCACATTAACTTCACGTTGTCTGATCTGCTTGTCAGTCGCCATGGCATCGCGTACGTCGTTTTCCCATATTTCGATAGTCCTCTGACGATAATCCGGATCGGAATATGCCTTTTCACACCATTCCCGCACCGTCGGCAACTCTTCATGCGTATAACCAAATAGTTTCCTAAAACTCTCGTTGATGGTGATGATTCTTCCATCCATAGATGCCACACCCATGGGGATCGGGGCGGCATTGAGCAGCCCAGCTAATCGCTTTTCACTTTCATTTAGTGCGGCCTCAGCCTTCTTGCGCATGGTCAGATCCGTGTGGCACCCCACCATTCGGACCGGCTGTCCAGCATCATTCCACTCAATCACCAGGCCTGCGCAGATGACAAAAACAGGGGTGCCGTCTTTGTGCAAATAGCGAACCTCGATGTTGTACGGCGATCGCCCATGGCTCTTGACATGCGCCTCAAAGGCGGCGAACAGCAATGGCAGATCATCGGGATGAACCAGCCGTTGCCAAGCCCCTTGGGTGTTCGGTATCTCGTCGTCCGAATACCCGAGGGTTGCCTTGAAACGGGGGCTCATGAGCACGCTTTTCTCGGGAATATTCCAGTCCCAGAAGCCAGCCAGCGTTTGCTCGAAAATGCGTTCAAAGAATTTGCGTTGCGCCAGGGCTGCCTCATCCTGTTTTCTCTGCGCACCTTCCAGTTCAAACTGCTTCTTGTAAAACAGTGCTTCGCGGCGGCGCTTCCAGTCTAAGAACAGCAAGCCGAGGATGGCCAGACAAATGAGGGCGCCGGCGGCGATGCGCAACACATCTTGGTGCAATGGCGCAAGGATCTCATCACGGTCAATTTTGGAGACTAAGTACCAGGGCGAGCCTTCAATGCGGCGTAGCATTGCCATAACCTTCACGCCGCGATAATCAACACCTTCCGCAAAACCGATTTTTCCTAGCACTGACATGACCGCAAGACGATCGGAGGCATTTAACGAAACACGGAGAGGCGTGAATGTTTTCTCATTTTCTCTTAACCTTATGAGAACTGCGACATCACCCTCTCGTTGAACGAGTTCGGTTTCACCGGTTTGACTGCGCCAAGACCAACTGCGCAACAAGGGGAAGAGAAAATCATTGGGATCGATCTCCAATAGCATGACACCCAAACATCCGGGTGTATGCTGCATCATGATTGGGACAAATAGCACGGTGTGCAACGAGCCATTGTCGTCGGTGCAATGGATCATGTCGAACACACTCACCCCGGACTGGGCCACATGAACGATGTTGCTCTGGTCTTCCGACGTCAGGGAGAGGGTGCCCGGACCCACCGCAAGGCGCACCTGCCCATGCGTGTCAGCCAGGACGATGCTGCGGTAGAAACTGTCCTTGAGGATTACTCCCATCCAATCCAACACCGATTGTCGGTCAGCGTCCTTGTATACTCCCGAAAGAAAAGGGGCGATGTGGTGGTCGTTCACAGGATTACGGGTAATAAATGCTTCATCGCTTAACCGCTGCCGATACCAAATGTTGAGTTGCTCACCTTTCATCCGGTCCATGAGTGCCAGGTTGTCGCGGGCTTCCTGTTCGATTCGCACTTTTGCGTGCTGATATAAATGCCATCCCACGGCCATTACAACGGCAACGGCCATCACATAGATGGGGGTAAGCCATCGAGATTTGGACTGCCAAAATTTCACTTCTTGCAAAAACCTGAGGGAGTTCCTCATTTTACAAATCGAAATCATGTATTTTCTTCTCCAGGCATGTAGAGCGTTGTCTGATACACCTTCGCGAGCTCTATATCGGTTGCAAGCCTCTTGCTGATACACATCTGGGCCTGCTATACATATACAACGGATATCATTATGTCAAGAGTATACCTGTTTTAATCCGTCACCTTCAAGAAACATTTTTTTATTAGAAGGAAAGAAGCATCTGCCAGATGTACATGGTAGCATTGGAATCCACCATGTTCCAAACGCGCTCGGCCAATTCGGGATTGCCTTGAACCTTATCGCATCCGAGATCCTTTAGGTGCTCCTGCCAGTTCACACAACGTCCAGCAGCACGACGGATGGGTGACGGGATTTTGCCCGCATGCGCCGTTAATGAAGCTGGACGGACACAGAGTTCTTCAAGCGGTGCATCGGGTGAGTCGTAAACGCCAAATTCGCGGGTCGTTTCAACCATGGCCCTCATATTCTCAACCTTGGTGTCGTTCTGCATGATGGCGCTGGCATCCATGATATACCCGCCCTCCTTGCCAAGAATGTTGATCAGGTTGATGACTTCGTTTCGCACTTGCTCAGGCGTGCCAATAGCCATGGTCACATTGCTGACACCACCGCTGATAGCGAACTTGTCGTGCAGCTTGTCATGAATCAACTGAGGATTACCTCGGTCAATATGATAAACAATGCTGCGCTCTGGCAGTTCATGGAAGGCATCTAAATGGTAATCCCATTTGCCTTCTGCATAGAACATCGTCTGGTGACCGCTCTTCCAAAGTTCTTCAATAATCGGCTTAACGGTTGGCCAGTAGACATTGTTAAACTGGTCAGGCGTAACAAAGGGTACACCCCCCCGATGCATCCAATAGCCAATCGGAAGCTGTGACGATGGGTCTGCCGTAGCAGCGGCCACCCAATGCAGATGCGGCATCAAGGCCTCGCATGCTTTCATCACCTTCTCTGGACGTTCAAACAAGTCCATCGTCAAACCAATATATCCGCGGAACTTATCCGCCAAAATATCGAGCGGAGCTTTAAAGATGCCACAGATCGCACCAGGCATGCCTGCCTCGCTTCTCATGCGTGCACATTGCGGACCAAAGGCGTTGAAATATTGGATCATGGCCATAGCAGAGGAAACCAAAGCAACCTGATTACGATAGGTCGAGGGCGTTCCAGCAGTCGCAATGCGACGCGTTGCGCGCGGAAACCAAACTTCATACAGAAACGCCGTGGGATCATCAATGAGGCGGTCGTACTCATCCTCGCGCATGAAGGCCTGCTCTTCTGGGGGTTCGACATATTGGAATCCGCGGTTTTGGGGAACATTCACGCCTGGCACACCATAATAACGCGCTGAAGCGGCATCCGTAATGCCCGTCCAGACATAGACCATATTCGGTACAACAGAATCCCAGTCATAGTCTTTGCAGCATTGGATGACCGCCTCAAAAGCATGCGAATAGTCCTGCGTCAACTGTTGACAATCAAAGCCCGCATGCGTCCCTGTAAACTCCGCCACGAATGGACGAATCGGAATCATGTCCGGCTTGCGATTGTTAAGCGCTGTGATATAGCGGCGCAACCTTACTTGATATTTTTCTTCGTTGGTCATCGTTTACCTCTTAATCGGTCGAACCCAAATATTGCGAAATTTCACAGGACTCCCATGCGATTGGAGCCGAATCGGCGCTGGAACGGGATGGGGTTTGACATTGGGAAGCGAACGATGATTGGTGCCGCCGAGCAAGACCGTGTCATTCTGTACAAGGATGCCATTATGAAAGACTGTCACGCGACCAAGAATAGTATTGGTCGTCGAGAAACGAGGAGCCGTCAGCGTGATGTCAAAGGTCTGCCACTCACCGGGTGCACGCGATGCATTGACGAGCGGCGGATGCTGCCCATATATGGCGCCTGCCATGCCATCGGCATAGATGGTGTTTGTTTTATAGGTATCAAAAATTTGCACTTCAAATTGATCTAACAAGAAGACTCCACTGTTTCCGCGATCCCATACTTTAGAACCTGGCACCGGCAATGGCGTCATCCACTCAATATGCAGTTGCATATCCCCGAACAACTCTTTCGTCCTAATGTCTTTCTTACCAGCAGTCATCGCGCCGTCCTTCACCATCCAAGTCTCCGCATCACGCCACGCCTGCATGGATGAGCCATCAAAAAGCACAATGGCATCGGAGGGAGCAGGAGCCTGCACATCAGGAGCCGGTGTCACCATCGGCGGGAAAGGCCGCGTATCGTCATGTACACGCCACGGTTGACCGGGAATGAACGGAGTATTGGTATAGCCATGCAAAACCCCATCAGCAGCATAGCTGGTCAGGACGAACAGACTAAACAAACTTCCAGTGAGCAACAAATTTTTCATATCCACTACCTTACTGAAACAAGCCACGCACAAATGCGGCATTGCGTTTTCCATCCTCGATTGGATTTTTTGATGGGCTGGAAGTCTCCAACGTGATCCACCCTTTATAACTAATGTCTTTGAGCGCTGCAGACACAGCCGCAAAATAGGGCTTGTCCTGGTCAAGGTACTGCGCCCCGTTCTTATAATGAACTTGCGCTATCCGTCCCTTCAATCGACGAATCTCCGCGGGGGAATCATATTTCTTGGTCTTACCTGTGTTGAACACATCATAATAGATGCATACGGATTCATCACCAATCAATTCCAACATCCGCAGATTCTGCTCGGCATTCAAATAATTCTCAATCGCCAAGGTCACGCCAGCCTCTTTGGCATAAGGGGCAAGTGCCTTGATCCGTTGCGCAGCAGCCTTAAATTCTTCTTCTTTCAGTTGCGTACCGGAGAGCAGATCCCCCTTGCTAAAGAAAGCCAACAGAATATTTTCTGCCTTCAAATCCTTCGCCGCATCAATGCTCTGTTTGATCCAGGCAGAGGCACGCGGATCCGTGGCAAGAGGACATTGATTAAACAAGCCCATCATGATGGAGGTGATGGGTAGGCCGGTCTGTTGCATCTGTTCCTTGTAACGTGTCCGCGTGCCTAACGAGTAAACATCTAGTTCATCAGCAGGACTTCCAGCGGAAACTTCCACGCCATCGAATCCAGCTAGCTTGGCCTGTGCAATCCCCATCGTGCAGGTGCCAACACGAATACGCGCACTATCGGATGTCGCCCAGACAGACGGTGGCACGAAAGTTCCCGCAGCCAGCGTGGCAGCACGCGTCACAAACTGACGTCTTGATAATGTATTCATGTTTTCCATCCGCTTTTAATAAGGCAATAAGGAATAAGCGTATTCGCTTCGCGTAATAACGCAATTTTCGCTACACTGTCAATCCTGCCAGTCGGCCATCGAGACGTTCGGTGTCCTTGATGATTTCATCCCACGTAACAATGTTGCCAGTATAGGCGGCCTTGCGTCCCATGATCGTAATAATGCAGCTCTGTACACTCGGCGCGACCGTCGGGTTGGTGAAGTCAGCCTTCTTGATGGCATCATAGAAAGAGATGACATTGTTTAATGCACCAGCGCGATAGATCTGCTTGGTCTCGCCACCCCGATAGAAATTCTGACCGCGAATCAGAACTGTCCCTCCATACTTGGTTTCGAGCACGCCCTTGCTGCCCATGACCCGGCAGACGATGCCATCCGGTTGTGTTCCATGTCCCTCGAACTGTCGCGAACTAAAGACCATGCCCACATTGTTCGGATACTTGTAATGCACAGTAAAATGATCCCAGCAGTCTCCTGCATCTACACGCACCTTGCGTCCGCCTGTGCCATACGCATTGACAGGGGGTGTCTGGCAGACCCAATTCATCACGTCAAGACAGTGGATATTCTGCTCTGTAATAATGTCACCTGAAAGCGCCTTGTCAAAGACCCAGTTGCTAATGTGGCCATCGCCTTCATCCGTCGGAGCCTGTTTGCCAAGCCGCCCACAATGATAGTAGACCTCGCCAAAGGCCAGCTCGCCAATCGCGCCTTCATGCACACGCTTGATCGCCTCCTGATAAAACGCTGTTGAGCGCGTTTGAAAATCCACCAGGAAACAGAGCCGTTTTTCTCCAGCAAGCTTGGCGCTGGCCTCAATGGAGCGGCACCCCGGCACATCCACGGCAATGGGCTTCGCAACATAGACATGCACGCCGGCATCCACCGCAGCCGCAGCTTGTTCCGGATGGAAAAAGGGCGGCGACATGATCGCCACCATGTCCGGTTTGGCTTCAAGCACACGCTTATAACCGCTCAACCCTGAGAAACAGCGCTCTTTCGGAACGCCAAACTTCTCGCCCACCTTCTCGGCCTTGGCCTGAAAGTAATCGCTGACCGCAAGGATCTCATAACCGCCATGCTCCTTCATGAGATTCGCAATGAAGTTTCCACGCCCACCACATCCGATAAGCCCCAGCTTTATCTTTGATCCCGTTAAACTGATGACGGGTGCTGCAAGCTTCGTTTCCTCGGCGAGCAACGGTGATGTAAGGGTAGCCGCCCCCATCGCCGCCACGAAATGACGCCGAGAAAAACCCGGCTTGACTGATTTCTGAGTATCCTGTGTGTTCATGCCATTCTCTCCTTCTATTTTTTAACTGTCAGTTTTTTCCATGTGTCAATGGAACGTTTAAGATGTTCACTCTCCGGCAATTTGATTCCATAGCATTGAAGGCCAACCATGCCTTTGTAGTTAATTTCTGCCAACGTCTGAAGCAACTGGGCATTGTCAAAATTACCGACATCCAACGGACAGATCAGATTATCCCAGCCCTTCAATTCGACCGTTGCGCCATTCGTGCCGACCATGAAGAGTTTTTCAGGATTCGCCTTGAGCAACGGACGATAGTCCTTCGCACCTTCCATGTGGAGCCAGTGACAGACGATCAAACAGTATCCGACGTTCGGCAGATTAACCTTGTTGACAATCTCAATGGCGAAGGGTACTGATTCGCAATAGGTCTTCACATGATTGTAGAGCGCGATGCGTAACTGATACTTGCTGGCGAGTTGACCCAATGCCTTCAGCAACTTCACTGTGGGCTCGAC
>JBAXOG010000013.1:0-51800 GCA_037133395.1 bacterium
CCTTGATTAACCAATCCTGGAAGTTGCAAACAACTCGGAACTGCGCCCCCTTGTTGAATCGTACCCATCGGCATCTTCTTCTTGATAGGGGGGGAGGCATTAGGTTATAGTATGACCTCAATATGGATGCGCAACAGATTGAAACAAAATTAAAGCAGATGGTTGTCGAACGGCTCTTTCTGAGTATACCGCCAGAGTCGATCGACACGGACGCGTCATTGGTGAAGACTTATAACGTGGACTCTGTTTGTCTGTTGGAGCTGGTTGTCGGGCTGGAGGAAGCCTTCGGGGTTGTTATTGAGGACGACGCCTTCGATTTTCGTCATTTTTCCTCCGTCGCCACATTGCGCGACTTTGTAAAGGCCCGATTATAATGTCTGTAGAAATATCGTTAGCACTGACCCCTGAAATTGCGGCTCAACATGACCGCCTTGTTGCGGCTGCTGCCCAGCAACTGAGCATGTCCGTGGATCAATTGATCGCGGTGCGTGTGCGCCGACGCTCGATTGATGCGCGTCGCAAACCCATTATCATTAATCTCGTGCTGGAGGTGTTCACTGATCCGGCGGAGACGATCAATAAGCCGCAGTTTGAATACCCAGATGTCTCTGCCAAGCCGGCGGTCTATATTGTGGGTTCAGGCCCAGCGGGATTATTTGCGGCACTTCGCCTGATTGAACTCGGTTTCCGTCCGATTGTGTTGGAACGTGGACAGGATGTGTCCACGCGCAAACGTGACATTGCGCTATTACAACAGACACAGGAGCTGAAGCCAGAATCCAACTATTGTTTTGGCGAAGGCGGCGCCGGGACCTTTTCCGACGGTAAGTTGTACTCGCGGTCCAAAAAACGTGGAGATAACGACCGCGCGTTAGCTCGGCTCCATTTTCATGGCGCGCCTGAAGAGATCACCTACGAAGCGCATCCGCATATCGGCTCGGACCAGTTACCGGCGATTGTCGCGAATCTTCGTGAGACCATTCAGACGGCCGGCGGAGAGGTCCGCTTTGGCGTACGCGTTGCCGAACTGCTGATCCAGAATCGCGCGATTTGCGGACTCAAGACCGCGGCAGGAGAGACGATTGAGTGCCAGGATGTCATTCTGGCGACCGGACATTCAGCGCATGACCTTTATGATGCGTTGAAGCGTCAGGGCGTGAGACTTGAACCAAAAGCTTTTGCCATGGGCGTGCGCATTGAACATCCGCAGGCTTTGATTAACGCGATTCAATACCATCGTGAACCGGGGCAGATCCCCTTTCTGCCGACTGCGGCCTATTCGCTCGTGCATCAGGCAGAGGGGCGCGGGGTTTACTCCTTCTGTATGTGTCCCGGTGGATTTATTGTTCCGGCTGCGACCACGCCAGAGACGATGGTAGTGAATGGGATGTCGCCGGCGCGGCGCAACACCCCCTTTGCCAATGCGGGGCTTGTGGTTGAAATTCGTCTTGAAGATATAGACGGTGGGGTCTCGCCAGATCCACTGGCAGGTTTGCGCTATCAGCAACGTCTGGAGAAGCTCGCCTTTCGGAATGGGGGAGGGGGTCAGGTAGCACCCGCGCAACGGGTCAGCGATTTTGTTTTTGAGCGTGTCCCTCGCGATTTACCCGAGACCTCTTATTTGCCGGGGCTGGCCATCTCGCCCTTGCACGATTGGTTGCCGCGCGCGCTTCGTACCCGTCTTCAAGAGGGGATCAAAGCCTTTGACAATAAGATGCGCGGCTTTCTCACCCAGGAAGCCATTGTGGTGGGAGTCGAGTCGCGGACATCCTCGCCTGTGCGCATTCCGCGCGATCCCGAAACCTTCCAGCATGTTGAGATTCAAGGACTCTACCCCTGTGGAGAAGGAGCCGGATATGCAGGCGGAATTCTCTCTTCAGCGCTTGACGGTGAAAATAGTGCGATTGCGCTTGTACAGCGGCGAGAGGGCGAGAGGTGCTAGAAAAAAGAAATTTTTATTGAAACGCGATTGACATGGGTACCCGATTAAGGTAATATGGCAAACCTTTTTGTGAAAAGTTAGGAAGAGACAAGATAGGTTGAAAATGATGAAGACGTTTATCCCAGAAAATCCAGGAGTCGCCCGTGGTTGGCAACTGGTCGACGCGGCTGAAAAGCCGTTGGGCCGCCTTGCGGTCAATATAGCCAATGCTTTGCGCGGTAAAACAAGCGCGAAGTTTAGTCCCAGCGTGGATACAGGTGATTTTATGATTGTCGTCAATGCGGAGAAAGTTCGCCTGACGGGTCGTAAAATGACACAAAAAGAATACCAGCGTTATTCTGGTTGGCGGGGTGGTTTAAAGACCTTCACTGCAGAAACCATGCTGGAGAAGCATCCCGAACGCGTCATTATGGAAGCGGTTTGGGGTATGTTGCCGAAGAACAACATCAGCCGTTGGATGATGACCCGTATCAAGGTTTATCGTGGTGCCGAGCATCCGCACGTTGCGCAGAAGCCGGTTGCGGCAGCGTTTTGATGTAGTCGCTTCACTAAGGAAGAGGTAAAAGATGGCAAAAGAAATTTCAGCAGGAACAGGACGTCGTAAAACAGCGGTCGCGCGTGTACGCTTGGTTCCTGGTAAAGGTCAGTGGACGGTCAATGACGTTGCAATTGAAGAATACATTCATAGCGAAGCCATGCGTCAGTATTTGGCTCAGCCTTTGGCCATGACGGGTCAAGAAGGCAAATATGATGTGCTCGTCTCTGCAAAGGGCGGCGGCATCAGCGGTCAGTCCGGTGCAATTCGTCATGGGTTATCCCGCGCATTGATTGCGGCGGATGAAAGCCTTCGTGACGTTTTGAAGAAGGCAGGATGCCTGACACGTGACTCCCGTATGAAGGAACGTAAAAAACCAGGTCAACCTGGTGCCCGCAAGCGCTTCCAGTTTTCGAAGCGTTAGTCGTATCGGTCTTCATATTTTGTTGAACATACGGGCGCCGCTTCCGCGGTTTGCCCGTATTTTATTTTTATCATTATGTCTTTAAAATTTTTAAAAAAGCTAGCTGACAAGATACTGGGAAAAGTCTCTGCCGAAAAACCGGCGCCAAAGAAGACGGAATCCAGAGGTGCCGCCCATGGCCGTGGCGGAGTTGCCCATGACAAGCGTGAACGCCCTAGTCAGAAACATGACTCGGATGGTAAGGGTAGTCGGTGGGCGTCGCGTACGTCGCGTACCCCAGAGCGTTCTGATCGTTCCCGCGATGCGAGAACAAACGATGCGGGTCGGTCCGCGAGAGACGGGGATCGTCCACGCCAACCGCGTGGAGGCGCCCCTGCCGGGGAAGCCGATCGCTATAGTCAGCCACGCGGAGGCGGACAACCGCATCCCCAAAGCGAAAGACCTTTGCCTCCACGGGGACCGCGTCCCGAACGTCCTCCTCGTACACAGGAGGCCACGAGCACCCGGCCGCAAGAAGCGTCTGGCGAGCGTCGTTACGAATCCTCACGCACAGGGGAACATTCAGCTCCACATCGCGCACGTTCGGTGGCACGTCCAGGCGGACATTCCCGTTCTGAACGGGATCCCGGCGAGCGTATGAATACGGCTTCCAGTGCGCAGCGTCCTGGGGGGGCGATTGGTGAAGTCGAAGTCGAGAAGCGTCGTGTCGGTCATGCGGCCTGGACGTTGGATCTCTTCCAGGTCCCTGAAGTAGAAGGCAAGAAGCGTTTTCATGACTTTGACTTGCCGGCTGAAATTATGCATGCCGTGGCGGACAAGAATTTCCAGTATTGCACGCCCATCCAGGAGATGAGTCTTGAGCATGCGCTGGCGGGTAAGAATGTGGCAGGTAAGGCGCAGACGGGTACGGGAAAGACGGCAGCATTTTTGGTCGCCATCCTGACGCGTTATTTGCGGACGCCCGAAGGCCGCGCAGATAAAGGCGGACGGCCACGCGCACTGGTGATCGCGCCGACGCGTGAACTGGTGATTCAGATCTGTAAAGATGCCGATGAACTGGGCAAATATTGCGGACTCCGTTCGCTGGCCGTCTATGGTGGCATGGACTATGAACGCCAGAAGCGTGAAGTCACGGATGCGCCGGTGGATCTGCTGGTGGCCACGCCCGGACGTCTGTTGGACTTTGTCCGGTCACGCGTGATTGATCTCTCCATGGTGGACACGTTGGTCATTGACGAAGCGGACCGTATGCTCGACATGGGCTTTATTCCAGATGTGCGCACGATTATCCGTCGCTTGCCGCCGAAGGAAAAGCGGGGCACCATGCTTTATAGTGCGACGCTTTCTGAAGACGTGATGAAGCTGGCAGCGCAATGGATGGAAGAGCCAGTCCGTGTGGAAACTGAAGTGGAGCAAGTCACGACCAAGACCGTGAAGCAGGTCGTGTATGTTGTGACCTCGGATGAAAAGTTTACCGTGCTGTACAACCATATTCTGCAGTATCCGGAATCGCGTATTCTGGTTTTCTGTAATCGGCGGACCACCACGGAGGACGTGGCTGAGAGCTTGGTGCGCCGGGGTGTACGTTGCGAGACATTGAGTGGCGATGTGAATCAGAACCGTCGCTTACGCGTACTGGAAGATTTTCGTTCAGGCAAGGTGCGCATTGTTGTGGCGACGGATGTCGCGGGGCGTGGTTTGCATGTGGATGATATTGGGTTTGTGATTAACTTCGATTTCCCTTATGCGCCTGAAGATTATGTGCATCGCATCGGACGTACGGGACGTGCTGGCGCGAGCGGTGTCGCGATTTCATTCGCGGATGAGGATGAGTCATTCACGATTCCGGAGATTGAAAAGTTTATTGGCGAAGAATTGAAGTGCACGATCTTGAAGCAGGATGATCCTCTGCTTGCGCTTATACCCAAGGTGTTACGCCAAGAGCATCATCGGGAACAGCCGTCAGGAGCCGCGTCGGTTCCGTTGGCTGAGCCTCTCCAGGCGCAAGTCGAAATTCCTGTCGGGGAAGAACAAGCTCCGGCTGTTTTTGTACCGGAGATACTTCCAGTACCCCCTGCGGTTGTCGAAGTTGCGCCTTGTGTGGCGGCAGAGGTAGTCCAGCCCGTTGTTGTTCAGCCCGTTTCAGAGAAACCTGTAGAGCATAAACCTTCGTACCCTCCCCGTCCGCCTGTTCGTGCGGCCGTGCCTGAGGCCGTGCCGTTGTATAAGCCAGTGGCCGCGACGCGTCCGGGACGTTTTTCAGAGGAATGGGTGCCTGGCGGAGATAAATAACGGATAGACGGAAACTGGGTTATTGTGATATAGTTTTTTTTAGGAGGTTAAGATGAACAAATTTGCATATTGTATGATGACGGGTATCGTGGGCATGATTGGGGCTGTTTATGCTGAGACGGTTGCGATTTATCAGGTGACTGATATGGCGGGACAGTCCGAGCATCAAGTCATGAACAAAGAAGCGTCTACAAATTTGGCCGCGCAAATCAAGGAAGAGGCCAAGGTGTTTCCAGTGATTCTCGCGACTGCGAAAAAGGAATGGGAAGCGAACAAAGAAAATAAGATCCCCTTTCCTGTGGCGAAAATCAAATTACGTACGGTGAAAAAAATCGGATCAGATTTTTCGAACAAGGATGCGGCGGAGAAGAAGATGGGGCAGATTGAGTCGCGCGCGTCAGAGAAGCTTGCTGAAGCGGAAAAAGAAAAGACTTCAGGACGTAATAATAAGAAGCAAAAGCCCGATCCTGAAGTCATAGCAAAAGAGACCTTAAAGAACACGCTGGTCAACAACGCAATCAATGACGTCAATAAACGTATGGCGGAAAAACTTGGCCGGGAAGTTCCGATGTTTGGCTTTATATCCTCTTCCGAAAAGAAGGAAGATAAGAAAGAAGTGAAGAAGGAAGTAAAGAAGGAAGTCGTTAAGGAAGCGAAGAAGGAAGACAAGAAGGACGTGAAGAAAGACGTGAAGAAGGATGCCGAGAAAAAGTAGGCAATCTATATTGTTAAATGACAACTCCTCACTCCGATTGCTTCAACGGCATCCTGCTTGTTGATAAGCCCGTAGGACCTACGTCGCATGACGTAGTCCATAAAATCCGCAGGACCTTTAAAATAGAAAAGGTCGGTCATGGCGGTACGCTTGATCCCAATGCGACAGGCTTGCTGATTATTTTGCTGGGTAAAGGCACGAAACTTTCCGATCAGATCATGGGGGGGGATAAGGCGTATAGTGGTGTGATGCGCTTAGGTCGTGTCACGAGCAGCCAGGATTGCGACGGTGCGATTCTTTCAGAGCATCCTTTTGAGCATATCACGCAAGAGCAAGTCGTTGCGGAAATGAAAAAACTCGAAGGGGATATCTATCAGATGCCACCCATGGTTTCTGCGATTAAGATGAATGGCGTTCCGCTGTATAAGCTTGCCCGTAAAGGCGAAGAAATTGAACGCAAGCCGCGCTTGGTGCATATTTATCGCTACGCCCTGACAGCTTGGAACTCTCCTCTGATATCTTTCGTTGCGGATTGTACCAAGGGAACCTACGTGCGTACGCTTGCGCATGATGTGGGACAAACTCTCGGCTGTGGCGCATCACTCGATGCCCTGCGCCGTGTTAAATCCGGCGATCACGATGTCAAAGACGCATTGCCCTTTGACGATGTTCTCGCATTGACCCCTGAGCAACTCGCGGCGCGAGTGATTCCGCTTGCGCAGGCACTGGCATAGGGATGCTCACCTATAATTTCAAAAAATTGCCTTATTGCCTTATTGCCTTATTGAATTCGTGGGGTTCGTGTATTTCGGATGCTAAAAAGGTACTCTTTTTGCTTCTGCTTCCGCGAGGCGATACTGTTGACGGAAGAAGGCCGTCCAGGTGTGAAGGAGGACGGCACGAGGAACGCTAGCATAGTCAGTGATGGCGGTCTTCCACGTGAGTGGAGTAGGGGTGTCCGGCAGCGCTTCAAGCAACGCCATGGCTTTGGGGTTCGCCGCGGGTCCGCCATGCGCAAGAATAGCGCGCCAGGCAGCTTTTAGTTCATCGCCAGAATCCATACACATCGCACGGATCAGGTCACGCTGCATGCCGAAGTGCATCGACGTCCAGCGGGGACTGTAGTGGAAGGATTGTGCGAGATTATAAGCATCCGTATCAGGCTGCCACAGCGGATCGGAGAGATAGGGCTTGTGTGCCTCGGATGCCTTCTGGATGACAGGATCTTTCGAGGGATAAAAGTCGCGCCGGATCGGCAGGCGGCGTAACGCAAAGCGTGTCGGTCCGCCTGGCGTTCCCGGCTTGTAGTTCCAGATCTTCTGCCCCTCTTCACTCAGAATATATTCGATGAAGCGTACTGCCAGTTCGCGGTGCGGTGCGCCGCGCAGGAGACTGATCGGATCTGCATTGACGCTTGAACCGGATTGCGGATTCACATAGCGGACAACAGGTTCCCGCCCTGCGGGCGTGGACATCTCAGCTTGGAAACGTCCCATAAAATCAATGGAGAGCCCCGCTGCCGCAACGCCCATGCTGATGTCGACTGGGATCTTGGAGGCGGAGTCGCTGAAGTAGCGCGCATTGGCGCTGATGCGGCGAACGAGCGTGATCCCATTGTGCCAACCCTTTTCAAGCGCCTCTTGGTAATTGGCAGGGATGAAGGACGGCAACTCTCCAGGATTAGCCTTGAAGTCAGCGATGGAGGCTTCATACTGCACGATATGCTCGTGCGTGAATCCTGCAGCTTGCACCGCCTTGGTGCATTGTGCATGGATAATCATCTCAAAGACCTTGGCCATGCTTCCGCTCTTGGTCGGATCGGCCAGCGCAAGTTGTCCCACATAGCGCGTGTCCGCTAAGTCTTCCCAGGTTTGAGGCGGATGCGTGATGCCAAGATCACGCAGACGATCCGTGTTGTAGCAGATGCCGAAGGCGCTGAGCACGGTACCGTAATAGGCCTGATCACGCCACACTTCGCCATTGAGCTCCTGAGGAATGAGGATCCGATTGTTGCTGTCAACAAAGAGTCCTATGGGTGGTTCATTTGTACCCCAGGCAGGGACTGTCAATCCCTGGCGTTGGGCTTTACTGTGATCAAAGGGGCCGCCGCCAAAGAAAAGATCAATATGACAACTGATGTTTTTAGCAGTATCCTGCTCGCGGAACATCTCCCACAATTGGCGATCAGCCGGTGTTGTCGGCGGCTTTAATGCGAGAACGACATCCGCCCCGTGTGCGGGCCAAATGATCGACTCGGCTCTAAAGAATTGTTTGGCTGAGCGGCTATATTCAGCGGCGAGGTAGCGCATGATTTCCGTTGTGCCGCCAATGGCACGCCAATCAATGCGCACGGGCTTGCCATACTCTTGCTCATGCCAGGCTGAAAAGGCACGGCTGAATTCTTGACGGATAGCTTCATTATGAGGCGTGACAATGACCAACTCAGGATCGCCTGGCTTCCAGATATCGACGGATACATTGCGTCTAAACAGGAATGGCAACGCAATGACAACCGCGGCAATCAACAGAATAATGAATTGTTTCATGAGCCATTAGTTTAGCAACCCCAGCTACGTCCGTCAATTTGTCAAATGACACTATTAAAAGTTCGTGATGACGAGAGATGGGGTCTTATGCTATTGTAGAAAAATGAAAATACAAACCATCTTGTGTATCTGTGCCCCTTTGTTTGCTGGAACGCTGCTGGCGATGAATAAATTACCAGCACCTGCAACGTTTGTTGAGTTGCCAGAGGGAAAGGCCTTCATCATGGAGGCAAAGACTCCGGCAGCGGGTAAGCCGTGGGTCTGGTATGCGCCGACACTGGCCATGTATCCGAATCAGGTCCACGCCTGGTACGTCGAGCGCTTCTTGGCGAAGGGCATCAGTGTTGCGGGAATCAATCTTGGCGAAGTGCGAGGTTCACCTGCGAGCAGCGAGAAATTTACAACGTTCTATAAGGAGATGGTCAAGCGCGGCTATTCAAAGAAGCCGCTCTTGCTCGGGCAGAGCAGGGGCGGACTCATGATGCTGACCTGGGCGATGCGCAACCCTGATAAGCTCGCAGGCCTTGCAGGTATTTATCCGGTCTGCAGTCTGACAAGCTGGCCTTTGAAAAACTCTAAAGATGTTGTGTTAAAAGATTATGGACTGACAGCAGAAGTTCTCTTGGTGGATATCAAGAAATATAATCCGCCATACAATCTCGCAGGACTTGCGGAAAAGAAGGTGCCGCTCTTCATGGTGCATGGAACTAAGGACACACTTGTTCCCTACGAAGACAATACCAAGCTGATCAAGGAGAGCTACGAGGCACTAGGCGGGCCTATCGTCGTGAAGATGATCGAAGGCAAAGGTCATCAGGAATCCGTGGAATTTTTCAAGTGCACGGAACTTGTTGATTTCGTGCTGAAGACAATTGCTGAGTAGGGAGTAATGGAATGATGGAATGCTGGAATACTGGAATGATGGAATGCTGGAATAGTGGAAGAAGAACCTGTCAGGAGGGCGGTCGGATCGACCGCCGGACGGCGATCCGCCGTCCCTCCCCAGAGTTGGTATCACGTCTCCCCCCATATTCCAACATTCCCATATTCCAACATTCCATTGAAGTTATCGGCAAGTATTTTAAGAGGCATGGCAGTCACGGCGTTCTTTTAGCTGCGTTCGTTATCGGAATGTCATTTTATTGTTTCTCAGTATGTGCGGCGCCATTGCCCATCGAGGAAGAATATACAGTGCGGCGCTGGGGAGTGGAGGATGGCTTGCCCGAGGGCACCGTCACCTCGGTTGCCCAGATGAACGATGGGTTTCTGTGGCTGACAACGCCCCGCCACATCGTGCGCTTCGATGGTCTGGTGTTCACGCCTTTTCCCGAGTCCTCCTATCCGAAAGACAAGCCCAAACGGTTCAACAGTATGATGCAGGATCGTAATGGACGGGTTTGGGTTTCTGGCGAAGATGGCATCCTGCGGTACGACGGCGTCTGCTGGACGCGTGTTCAAATCCGGCAGGACTTCACACTGTCCACGAATGTTGTTGTGGTTGTCACGCCAGATGGAGAATCTCGGCAACAGGTGAAAATGGAAATTTTCTGGGTTCGCCCGTCAGCGAAGGGTGAGATTTGGATGGCTTCTACGGTCGGGCTATTCCGCTTGGCTGACGACGACACCTTCGAAAGGATTGAGTGTTTGCCAAGAGGGGAAGTGTCTGACGGATTGATTGCAAAAGACCGGAGCAATGCACCTCTTTTTTCTTCGATTGATCTGGATCAGCGGGGGCGCTTCTGGATGGTCAGCGAAGGAAAGCTTTTCTGTTTTGACGGGGTCACGTCTGAGAGGATTCCTTTTCCATCAGGGGAGGGAAAGGAGCGTCTTTACTTAGTCAACGCGCGCGAAGGTGCCGTGTGGGGTTCACGGGTGGATGGCCGGCGTTTTCGTCTCGCGGGCGGGAAATGGGACGAGATCTTGCCTCCGGGTATGAGGATCTCGGCACTGCTCGAAACAGAAAAGGAAACCTGGATTGGGGCAGTCTCCGGCTTCTATCGATACCAGATGACTGAAGCGGGGCGGAACTGGCATATTTTACAAATTGAGGGCAACGATGCCATGCATGATGTGCGGTGTATTGTTCAGCCAGATCGGAAGTATATTTGGGTTGGAACAGGGATTGGTCTTTTTCAGTTGCGGGGGCGTATGGTCCAAATGAATAAGCAGACATACAATCTCGCTTTAACACAAGTGAATGCCATGGTACAAGATCAGACCGGGCGAATATGGGTTGCAACCAATGGCAAGGGTGTCGGAGTCGTGACAAACGGTATTTTTGAACCTGTGGCGCCGCTGCGACTATTTTTGGAAATGACGGTGTTTTCATTGGTCCCGAATGCATCCGGCGGAATCTGGGTTGGTACGAGAGGCGATCACCTTTGGCAGTTGATACAGAAGAATGAGGCGCGCCAATTCCGGACGAAAAGCAGTTTATCCTCACGGGTCATTACGACTCTTTTTCAGCGTCCTGGCGAGCCGTTGTGGATCGGGACGCGCGAAGGATTGCTCAAGATGGACGAGTTTGGGTGGTT
This sequence comes from bacterium, assembly GCA_037133395.1. Taxonomy (GTDB): domain Bacteria; phylum Verrucomicrobiota; class Kiritimatiellia; order RFP12; family UBA1067; genus CAIZQW01. The sequence goes on from JBAXOG010000013.1 coordinate 10,989, forward strand.
AGTGCTTGCTGGGGGTCCCGAGGATACGATTCTGTCTATGTGCGGTGATGCGCAGACAAATCTCTGGGTCGGTACACAGTCCAACGGACTCTGGATGCGTTCTTCGGCGGACGTGTGGCGTCACTGGGGGGCTGCTGACGGCCTGCCGTCTGAAACAGTCCGGCAGGTGATGTGTGGGACGGACGGAACGGTCTGGGTGACAACCCCGCGCGGGATCGGGGTGATGTCGGGCAGCGACCTTCACCGTTTTGTGAGTATCGGAAAGGCTCAGGGATTGCCGGAGGAGGACATTCGACAGATTCTGGATGACGGCGAAGGGAATTTATGGGTGGGCGTCTGCCAGTCTATTTATCGAGTTTCAAAAACGGACATGTTGGGGGTCGCGCAGGCCCGCAGAACGTTTGTTTCAGTTCAGTCATTCGGTTCAGGTGACGGACTTGAAAGCGAATTGACGGGGGGCGATTGCGGTCCGCTTGCGATTAAAACGGACAAAGGTGAACTTTGGTTTTCAACACACAAAGGTGTGGCGGTCATTGAGCCAAAAAAATTGCAGATGGAGGAAAAGCGATCTCCGGTTTATAGCGCATTCATTCATGATGATCGGTTAAAAGATGGGATTGTCATTGAGGGTGTGACCGTATTTGAGTCTGGACATACGCAGGTTGGTTTTCAGTTTACAACGCCCTGTTTTTCCGCGCCTGAACAGGTACTGTTTCGCACCCGGCTGGAGGGTTTTGATACGGACTGGTCTTTGCCTGGGACAACGCGTGAACGCTTTTTTCAAAAGCTATCGCCTGGGCGGTACCGCTTTCATGTGTCAGCATCTTCCGTTGCGGGTAACTGGCGCGAACAAGAGAAGCCGATTGATTTTGTGATTCTCCCGTTCTTTTGGCAGACGGGATGGTTTCGCTTTTTGGTTGTCATGTTTGCCATGGGCATGACCGGTTTTGCCTCCGGAGCGCTGATGCGTGGTCGGGCACGGCGGAAGCTGGAGGAGGAGCGGGTACGGGCATTGGAGCGCGAGAAGACGTTGGAGCGTGAGAAGGCGTTGGAGCAGGAACGTTCTCGGATTGCAAAGGACATTCATGACGACATCGGCTCTTCCCTAACCCGCATCCTGTTGCACAGTAAGGCGGCCAGAAGCGAGATGAGCGGCCAGTCGACACGTCTGTCTGAACGGCTGGAAGCGATCGAGACCACCGCTGTTGACATGACCCGCGTGATGGACGAGATCGTCTGGGCTGTCAATCCCCGTAACGATACGTTTGATGGACTGGTGACCTATCTAGGTCGGTATGCCGAAGAGTTCCTGAAACTGGCAGGCCTCCGCTGCCGTCTCGACCTGCCACTGGACGTGCCAGTCTGGCCTGTGGCGGCTAAGGTCCGGCATGGACTTTTTCTGGCGTTCAAGGAGGCTCTGAACAATGTGGCTAAACATGCGGCAGCCAGCGTCGTACGCATTTCCGTTCGGACGCAGGATGACGGTTTTGAGTTGTCGATCGAGGACGATGGCAAAGGCTTTAAAACGGAACAGGGTGAGCGGGCGGGCAGAAGTGGTTTGGCGAACATGCGCAGCCGGTTGGCGGAAATCGGAGGGTCGTGTGTGATTGGAAGTGAGCCAGGGAAGGGCACGCGAATTTATTTTCGGCTGACGGAAAGGGTTTTATGAAAATACGGATTGCGATGGTGGAGGATGATGAGGGATTGCGGCAACTGGTGGCCGACTGGCTTGGACGCGAAAACGACATGTACGTGGTGGCTGAGTTCGGAGATACTGAAACTGCCGTGGCCCAGATGGCTTCATATAAGCCGGATGTGGTGCTGGTTGACGTCAATCTGCCCAATCAAAATGGGATCGAGTGCGTCCGTCAGCTTAAGCCGCTCCTGCCCGTAGCCCAGTTTGTGATGGTCACGATGTATGAAGACACCGACCTCATCTTCCAAGCCTTGACCGCAGGGGCGACAGGGTACCTGCTCAAGCGCTCCGTGGGTGATGAACTAGCACCGGCCATCCGGGAGGTCCATGCGGGTGGCTCGCCCATGAGCGGCCAGATCGCCCGCAAGGTGGTGCAATGTTTTCACGCTCCCATTTCCACGGTCCCCGTCACGGCCATACTGACCGAACGAGAAAAGCAGGTGCTGAAAGGGCTGGTCGAAGGTCAGCTTTACAAGGAGATTGCCGATGCCATGGGATGTGGCATGGGCAGTATCAATACCTACGTCCGCCGCATCTATGAAAAACTTCACATCCACTCCCGTAAAGAGGCCATCGAAAGATTTCACAAGAATGGGTAAGGGTAGGGTCCGGTCAGGCAGCGGCCGGACCGGATCTCGGTGAGCCGCAGCGTATTCGTGCCGTTCGCGCAATTCGGATGCTAAAAAGCATTTTGATCGGTTGATCCGCCTACGCGATGCCTACGGCGGACAGGCCGAGTGAGCGTAACTTGAGCGTTAAGCGTTCCCAAACTATTAACTTTTATCTCTCAATTTAATAAGGCAATCAGGCAATAACGCAATTCTCCCCCCCCCACCCCCCTTTCATATGATTTGTCATATGCTGACATCCTTGCCTTTTTCAACTGCGTTGGTATAAGATGTTAACATTCGAAGTAAATTCGATGGAGATTGTTTGTCATAACTCAAAGAGGAGTCATAATATGAAACAGAGCGTACAGAGTGTGCGGGCTTTTATTGTGAGTGCGATGCTGGTTGTTGCCGGGGCGGTCCAGGCCGACTACTACTGGGACATTAACGGCAATGGCGCCGGTGCGGGCGGGGTATCCCCTAACGGGATATGGGACGGGAGCAATCCTGCGGCCACGAACTGGAACACGAGTTCCAGTGGCAGCGGTGGCACCATTAACAATTTGACAACCAGCGGTGACACTGTTCATTTCTCCGCCGGCACCGATGCCACGGGATCCTTCACCGTGAAGGTTGTCAACACACAGCAAACCTCCGGCCTATTAGCCGACTATGGCTCGGTCAACCTGAGCGGTGGTGTGGTTAGTAATGTCTGGATTTCCGTAGGCACAGCCGCCGGCAAGGTGGCCTTGCTGAGCGTTTCCGATGGTTGCCAGCTCCTGATTACAGCTGGCGGGGGGCGTTGCCTTTTCGTCGGCAATGCTGCTGGCGCCAACAGTAACGGGGTTTATGTGGGAAGCACGACCGGAACCAACTCGATTTTGAGCACCTCTCCCAACAACAATGTACAAATCGGCTGTGGTGTGAATACCGGTAACTGGGTAAAAGTTGATCAAGGTGGTCTGCTGACAGCACAGCAACAGGTTTTGATTGGTAGCGCGAACAACTCGGTTGGTAACTTTCTCATCATCACCAACGGCGGCCAGTGCAGTGGTAGTACCGTGCAAATAGGTGCTTATACTGGCGGCAACAGTAACTGGGTTTATGTGGGAAGCACGACCGGGACCAACTCGACTTTGAGCGCCACCACCTCCGATGTGAACATCGGCGGTGGTGCGAGTACCGGTAACCGGGTAACAGTTGATCGGGGTGGTCTGTTGACAGCAGGGCAGTATTTTAAAATTGGTGACGCGGCCAACTCGGTTGGTAACTCGCTCATCATCAAAAAAGGCGGCCAGATCATCGCTGGTTCGCAAGGCGTGAATATTGGTAATAATGCCACGGCTAACAACAACGGGGTGACCGTGGCAGATGGCGGTATCATGACCAATATGCCTTGGATTAATCTTGGTTCAAAGGGTAATGGCAACTATTTGGTTGTGACTAACGGTGGGCAGGTCTCAACTAAGGATATGCTTTACCTAGGCGCAAGTGCTGGTGCCAACAGTAACTGGGTTTATGTGGGAAGCACGACCGGAACCAATTCGCTGTTGAGCCTCTCACAATATGATCTGGAGATCGGCTGTGCGGCTAACACCGGCAACAGGGTGATGGTGGATCAGGGTGGCGTGATGAACGTTAACAGGTATCTTCTTGTTGGTTATGGTGCCAATGCGGTTGGCAACTATATGATCATTACCAATGGTGGCTTAGTGGTCTCGCTTGATAGTTATGTCGGCGGCTGGAATGGTGGCGCCAGCAGCAACTTTGTTGTTATCGCGAGTTCGACGGCGTCGAACTCGGTGTGGAATCTGGTCAATAAGCCCCTTTATATCGGCAACAACGCCGGCGAGAATGGCAACTATATGAATGTTTTTGGCGGTGGAATGGCGACCAATATAAGCACCTTGACGGTTGGCGGTAACGCTACCGCGAGCGGCAATTATTTCAATCTTTCCGGTGGCGGCCTGTTGGAGATCAATACCGGTATTACGATGGGGACTGGCCCTGGCTCCAACAACACGCTGACCAACCAGGGCGGTATCCTCCAGTTCACTACGCTGACGCCCTCTATCACCACCAACGCCGGCGGCAATGTGATCGTGATGAACGGCGGCACGCTGGGGTACCGGAACGTTTCCAATGTAAATATCACCAACAACTGGATACTATCCGATAACCTGCGTAAAATGCTCTGGCAGGGTAACAACAGCCTGCGTCTGGATAATGCCTCCGGGAACAATGCTCTGGCCACTCCTTATATCTTTGCCGCGGGCCAGCCTCAGGGGACGTATAACTATGTCGGCTTGTCGCTGGTCAACGGCAGTCCGGCCTTCCGCGGCAAGGGCGCGACGTTCGGCGCGACGACCGGCGACAACAGCGGTTCATTGCTGGTCGCGAATGTCATGGGAACGGCGACGTTCGAGGGCGTGGTGACGAACTACTCGGCCAATGTGATCTTGGCTTCCGTCAATAACCTGGTTGCCAGCAACGGCATCGTCTGGATGGACGGCTCCGCCTCTACGACCACGGTCGGCACGGCAAGCTTCGATGTCAGAACGACGAACAGCCTGAACAGCGGCACGGTCACGTTCAACCAGTCCGCCGGGGCAACCCAGATTGTCAACGGCGTGGTGATGGGCCTCGGCGGTCTGCTCAAGAGCGGACCCGGGGTATTGATCCTGGCCGGCAATAACAGTTATGCGGGCGCCACGACTGTCGGTAATGGGACCTTGCTGGTCAACGGCTCGGTGAACGGCTCGGTGACGGTGGCCGGCGGTGCCACGCTGGGCGGCACCGGTACGGTGTATGGGTCGTTCACGAACAGCGGGGTGTACAGCTATGCCATCACCAATTCGACGGGCGGCGGCGCATCCCTGCTGAATGTGTCAGGCAATGTGGTGCTTCAACCCGGCTCGACGCTGTCACTGACTGGCACCAACAACCTTGCATCGAGTTCGGCGGTTTATACGCTTATCAAGGCTACGGGTACGGTGAGCGGCACATTCGACAACGATAAGGTCGTTCTTCCGAAAGGATGGAGGGTCAGTTACGCGGGAAATTCTGTCAGAGTGGTTCCCGGTTATCTGGGAACCCTCATTCGTGTCCTGTAAGTTGGCTTGAGCATATGTACGCCTGACTGCCCTAGACTGAAGTGAAGAACTGGATGCCGCCAGACACACAGTTGTACAAGAATCTCGTTCAGTGCGTGAAAGCCTTTGGCGCCAACGGAGTGAGGGGCGTTTTATGGCATCAAGGAGAGTCCGACTCGCCAGAGGTCGGGACGGGTGGTGAATCCCCTTGCGCTACAGGTTGTAGTGACGCCAGTCAAATGGATACACCAGTAAGATTTATGAAGGAACTATATTATGTCTACTCGATATCGATTGCTTCAGGCGGCAGTGTTGTTGTGTTTCCTTTCAGGGATAGGAATCTGTAAGGCGGAATCACTTTCTCTTGCGGGTAAATGGGGAGTGCGTCTTGATCCCGGCAAAGTCGGAGTTGCGGAGAAATGGTTCGATAGAACCTACGAGACGCCGATTGACTTGCCCGGCTCGCTCGACGAGGCGGGCGTAAGCCCGAAGAGCGAAGAGCGCGTGCTTGACCGGTTGAGTCGTGATCATCGTTACATTGGCGTCGCCTGGTACGGGCGTACGGTTCGGATTCCGGAAGCATGGCGAGGTCAGCGGATTGAACTGTTTCTTGAAAGGGTTATGTGGCGTACGCAGGTGTGGCTCGACGGGCGCGAAGTCGGCACGCAGGACAGTCTCTGCACGCCGCATATTTACTCGCTGGGCCTAGTGGAGCCTGGGGATCATTGTCTTTCAATCCGGGTTGACAACGCCTGGCAGTACAACCTCGGTTACAATTCGCACGGGTACTCCGAAGGGATTCAGACCCTCTGGAACGGGCTGACGGGCCGGCTGGAACTACGGGCCGCACCGCTGGTTCGTGTCGGGGATATCAAGGTGTTCCCGGATATTGCCAAGAAGAAAATCAAGGTTCTGGTTGCCGTTGCGAACGAAGCCGGCGCTGCCGGGGAAGGTAAACTGGAATTGACGGCGACGGTAAATGGACGCCCGCCTGTCACGAAGAATTTCCCGGTTAAATGGACTGCGCCAGACTCAACGATCGAACAGGAGCTGGAGCTCGGGGCTGACGCGAAACTGTGGGACGAGTTCGAGCCGAACATTTACACGCTGGAGACGAGGCTGGAGAGCGCAGCCGGAGTGGATTCGCGCACGGTGACCTTTGGCTTGCGTGAGATATCCACGGACAAATGGTATGGCGGGCGGCAATTCCTGGTCAATGGCCGGCCGACGCTGATGCGCGGCACGCACGATGCCGGCTCTTTCCCTCTGACCGGCTATCCTTCGAGCAGGGTCGAGGACTGGCTGCGGATCTGTCGAATCGTGAAATCATATGGATTTAACCACATGCGGTTCCATTCCTGGTGCCCGCCGGAGGCGGCCTTCATTGCGGCTGATCAGGTCGGCATCTATCTGCAACCCGAACTGCCGCTGTTTTCCAATACGTCGCCGGCGCTTGGCCTGGATGCGGCCCGGGATGCCTTCCTGGAACGTGAGTTCAGGCGGATTCTGAAGGCCTACGGCAATCATCCATCCTTCTGCCTAATGGCCATGGGTAATGAACTCTTTGGCGATATCACGGTTGTGGATGCCTTTGTCCGGGAGGGGTATAAGACCGATCCGCGTCGCCTGTATACCGCAACCTCGAATCCATCGGCACAATCCATGACCACACCGGGCGCCACCTGGTGGGATCCGCCCTTCATCAGGCCCCGGACCGGAGAGAAGTTCTTTGTGGGCCATTCCTGGGGCAAAGATGGCGGTTACTACGAGCGCCGGGTATCGCCGTGGGAGCCGTTCAACAGGATTGATGGTGAAACGGTCGGTGATTACGTAATCAGTCTGCCCGACGTGGGCGCGCCGGTGATCTCGCACGAGGTTGGGCAGCATTTCATGTTTCCGAACTTGGCTGAGATTCCGAAGTACACGGGCGTTCAAAAAGCGCGAAACTATGAACTCTGGCAGGAACTGGTCAGGAAGAATGGATGGCTTGAACGGGCGCCGGAAATCATCCGAGCCTCAGGGAAATTCTCGCTGCTGTTCTATCGCGACCAGGTCGAGCGGCAACTGCGCACGCCCGGCTATGGCGGATTCCAGCTTCTGGATCTTCACGATTTCCCCGGCCAGGGCTCGGCCACGGTCGGCATTCTGGATGCCTTCTGGGACAGCAAGGGACTGATAACACCGGAGGAGTGGTCGCGATTTTGCGGGCCGACGATCCTGCTGGCGCGATTGCCGAAGCGGATCTGGGCGCCGGGCGAAAAGTTCGAAGCCGATGTGGACCTGGCGCATTATGGTCCGGTTGATTTGAAGGACGTGGCCATGACGTGGAGGCTGGGTGATTCGGATGGCAAGACATTGGCCCAAGGCGAGTTGAAAACCGGCGCGGCCAAGACAGGCGGGCTGACCCGGATCGGGCGTGTCGCGATGGAGCTTCCGAAAACCGAACGGGCGGCGAAATGGAACCTGGAGGTAGCACTGCCGGGGCAGAAGATAGCGAATGACTGGTCGCTTTGGGTGTATCCGCCGGTCGAGCCGAAGGCACCCCAGGATGTGCTGGTTACGGATAACTGGTCGGCGGCGCGCGAGCGGCTTGACGCAGGCGGCAAGGTGCTCTGGCTCACGCAGGGCGCGCCGGGCGCGGGAGCGATTCGCAACAATATCTGGCCGGTCAGTTTCGCGCCGCCCTTCTGGTCCGCGTCCTGGGGGGCGACGGTTAACCGCTTCTGCGGGCTGTTTATCAACAAGAATCATCCGGTTTGGGCGGGGTTCCCAACCGAGGAATACGCCGATTGGCAGTGGAAGCCATTGGTGGAGGATGCAGTCCGCATGTCTTTTACAGAGCTGCCTGCGAGTATCGAGCCGCTGGTCTGGGTGATTGATTCGCCGTTGTTTGGTCACAGGCAGGCGGCGTTGTTCGAGGCGCGTTACGGCAACGGCCGGCTTGTCACTTGTTCCTTCAATCTCAAAGGGGATCTCAAGGGACGACCGGTTGCGGCGACTTTCATGCAGAACCTGCTCGGTTACATGGCGGGCGGGAAGTTTCAGCCTGCGCACGATTTGGGCGGACAGGATCTGTCGGCCCTGCTGTTCCCGTATCCGACGGGAGCGGTCAACCGGAATCAGGGGATCGTTGTCAATGCCAGCGGGCACACGCCGCTGACCGTGGATGAGCAGACGATCATGCTGGGACCGGCGGCGGTTCAGGCGCGGATCAAGCAGGGGGACAGCGACGGCTGGAAAGCCATTGACAATGTCTGGTGGACGGCTTGGGAGGTCAAGACGGACGTGCCTTATCCGCATGAGCTGGTTTTGCGGTTTCCCCAACCGGTTGCCATGCGCGGCTGCCGGTTGATGTTGCCGGGTCACGAGTCCGAGCCGAATGCTGGCCGGATCAAGGATTTCGCCGTCTATGTCAGCAGCGACGGCGCCAATTGGGGCGAGCCGGTGGCCAAGGGAACGGTTCCGCCGGACCGCGTGCTCTACCGGGTCGGCTTTGCGAAACCCGTGAGCGCGGCCCACGTGAAACTTGTTGTTTTGAGTGCTTATCGCCAGGGTAGTTCAACAAAAGTGGTCGAATTCGATATCGAGAAAGACGGAGGGTTTTGAACCGATGAATTTCAAAATCAAAAACAGGGAGATTGATAGCATGAAGAATAGTATTCGATCGTGGCTGATTTTATTGTTGGCTGGCACTTCCGCAATGGCTGCACCGCCGCCCGACCCCTACGGTGCCGTGCCCACCGAGCGCCAGTTGCGCTGGCACGAGTTGGGGCAGTATGCCTTCGTGCATTTCACTGTGAATACCTTTACCGACAAGGAGTGGGGTTACGGGGACGAAGATCCAAAACTATTCAATCCCACCGCGTTTGACGCCGACCAGATTGTTGGTGCCGCCAAGGCCGGTGGTCTTGCAGGTCTGATCCTCGTGGCCAAGCACCACGACGGACTCTGCTTGTGGCCAACGAAAAGCACGCCGCACAACATCAGCGCCACGTCCTACAAAAATGGCAAAGGCGACATTGTAAGAGAGATGGCCGATGCCTGCAAAAAGGCCGGCATCAGATTCGGCGTCTATGTGTCGCCGTGGGATCGGAACCATCCGGAGTACGGCAACCCCGGCTACGTGACCGCTTATCACCAGCAGATTAACGAGCTGTCCTCGAACTACGGGCCGATCTTTGAGATGTGGTTCGACGGCGCGAATGGCGGCGGTGGTTATTATGGCGGCAAGAAAGACACGCGTTCCATTGATGGCGCTATCTACTACGGCTGGAAAGAAATCCACGCCATCATTCGCCGCAACCAGCCCCATTGCGCCATCTGGTGCGGGACATATAAGGAGAACGACCGCCTCCATTATGCTGAGTGCCGCTGGGGCGGGTCGGAGCAGGGCGACGTGGGTAATCCCTGTTGGAATACGATGGATTCAGCCATCACCAACCTTTCCAAAGAATACGGCCAAGGCGTACGCAATGGCGATGTCTGGTGCGGGGCCGAAGGCGATGTGTCGATCCGGCCGGGTTGGTTTTGGCACGAAAACCAGAACGCCAGCGTCAAGTCACCCCGGAAGCTCATGGACATTTATCTCAGTTCCGTCGGGCGTGGGGCAAACCTGATTTTGAATCTTCCGCCGGACCGTCGCGGACTGATTCATGAAAACGATGTGGCCAGCATTACAGAATACGGCGAGCATCTTCGGAAGACCTTTGAGACCAATCTGGCGCAAGGCGCCAAGCTGACCGCCAGCAACACGCGAGGCAATTCCCGGGCCTACAGTCCTGCGCACCTTCTTGATGGCGATATCTGGAGCGCGTGGATCACCGATGACGCCGTGCATACGCCTGAAGTCGTTCTGGATTTGAAAGGCGAGAAAACCTTCAACCTGATCCGCCTGCGCGAGGACATCCGTCTCGGCCAGCGCATTGAAGGTGTAGCCGTGGATGCATGGGTCAACGACGCATGGAAAGAAATTGCCAGTGCGCCGTGCGTCGGCGCCATCCGCTTGTGCCGCGTTCCCAAGACCACCACGACGAAGGTGCGCATCCGCGTCACGAAGTCGCCGGTCTGCCCGGCGCTTTCCGACCTCGGCTTATTCCTTGAGCCGGAGTTTGCCACCTGGGTTCCACCGCTCGACTGCCGCGATCCCAAAGTCAAAGCCAAGGATAAATGGAAGATTGTATCCGCCTCGCGCGGAAATGCCAAAGCCGCGATCGACGGAAATCCCGACACGTTTTGGGATACCTATGACGGCACGCATTCGGTGCCGGAACAGTTCGTGGTGGACATGGGGGAAGAAAAAACTTTGAAGGGCTTTACCTATCTGCCACGTCAGGATCGGTGGCTGCACGGCATGGTGGATCAATATGCTTTCCAAGTCTCGACAGACGGCGAGAACTGGACCACGGCATCCGAGGGTGAATTCGGGAACCTGCGTGCCAACCCGGTCGAACAAAGCGTGAGCTTTCCGCAAGTCAAAACCCGCTACTTCAAGTTCATTGCAAAGCACGCCGTCGAGATGAAGCATGCGACCGTTGCAGAAATCGGTGTGGTGGAGTCGAAATGAACCTGACCATAGGCAACGTTGTATGATCGCAAAAGCTTGTAAGATAAGGGTGCTTTGTGGGACAGCGGCAAGGTCGTATCGGATCAGAGCATTGCCATGCACTATGTTGGCGCGACGCTCGCTTCCGAAAACTGCCATTGCAAAGAAAGTATCTGTTTAATGGACTTACAAATGAATGATCAACACGGGTGGAACTCAAAGATGAAAATATCGACGCGAATCTTTTTTGCTGGTCTGGGCTTATGGTCGGCTGCTTTTTTCAGCCGCGCTGAGGCTGTAATCAAGAACGACACCTACAACATGCCACCTGCGGTGCTCGGCACCATGGGGGTGGACGAAGCGATGCAGAAGATGGAGGCTACGGTCAAGCCAGACGTTCTCGCTGCTTTCAAGAAGGCGAATCCAGCGCCGTTCTGGTTGTTTGGTGAGGATCGCCAGCTCGCTGTCCGTAACAACATCATCCCCGCCCATTGGTTCGAGAACGGAGCCAAACAGCATGGCAAGTTCGCCGGTGTTGCACGCCCCGGCGAGTTCTACGTATTTCAGGTTTGTGTGGTGGCGAACGCAGAAACCCGATTCGCCGCGAAAATAGATACCACGATTAAGCTGGCTGGTTCGCGTGTTACCCTGATCTCTAAATCGCCAGTCGTGGGTGGTGCATTCAAGATCGAAACAGGCGCCGTGAAGCCGCTGTGGGTTGGCATCCAGATTCCGGCAGATGCCAAACACGGGACCTATCAGGGGACTGTTGAGATTTCCACTGCCATGGAAGATGTTCTCGCACCCAATCGGAATACGGCAAATAATCCGGATATTCAGAAGGCGGTTTGTACTCTTGCACTCACGATTGAGGGCGAGCCGATTGCCGAGGAAGGCACCGGCCCGGGCGAGGGCTGGCGGCTGGCGCGCTTGAAGTGGCTGGATTCGACGATTGGCAACAGCGACACCGAAGTAACCCGGCCGTTTCTCCCGATTGTGATGGATGAGAAGGCTCGGACGCTCGATATTCTTGGGCGTCGCATCACACTGGGTGAAAACGGCATTCCGGCTCAGTTCACCAGCTTCTTCTCCGGCAGCAACACCAAGATCCTCAAGGAAGGCCGCAATGCCTTTGTTGCGGCTCCTCGGCTGGAATTTTTGCGCGATGGAAAATTGCAGGGTTTCACTCCGAAAAAGTTCGAGTTCTCCAAGAAGACCGCGGTGGGGGTGGAATGGACAGCCACAAGCGTTGCCGGCGACTTGCAACTGCTGGTGGTGGGTCGCTTGGAATATGACGGCAATCTGAAGTTGGAAATGCGGATTCGCACTCCTCGCGATGAGAGCCTTGACGATGTTCGCTTCGTTGTTCCTTGGGCTGAAAACGTTGTGAAATACTCGATGGGCATCGGTATGCAGGGCGGTAAGTGTCCCGACTCGTATGACTGGAAATGGGATGTTTCAAAGCATCAGGATGCCGTTTGGCTGGGCGATGCCAACATCGGCCTGATGCTCCGATTCAAGGGTGGCAACTTCAAGCGGCCGCTGATCAATGCCTATTACGATTTCAGCCCTCTCAACCTGCCAGAATCCTGGGGCGGAGGGGGTATTCAGATCGAAAAACAGAATGGCTTGACCACGCTGACGGCCAGTTCCGGCAAGAAGGACATTGCAAAATCGATGGTTCAAATCGGAGAACCGTGCTTCAACATCGACTGGTACTTCACCCCGTTCAAGCCGATCAATACCAAAGAGCATTTCACTGATCGTTATTATCACATTGGCCAAGGCGCCGAAGTGGAGAATACTGCCGAACTGCATCAGAATGGCGCAAATATCATGGAGATCCACCATAACCGGTACTGCAATCCCTACATCAACTATCCGTATAATGATGATTCCCTCAAGCATCTCACCGCCTTCGTCAAAAAAGCACATGCCGACAAGATGCGGGTTGCCGTCTACTATACCACCCGCGAACTGACCCAGAACCTGCCGGAATTCTTTGCACTCAAGAGTCTTGATGGCGAAGTGATCTTACCGCGCAAGGAAGGGGTCAATTGGCCGGTCACCAATGGCGGCGGTCCGCATCCCTGGCTCAAAGCACATGTCGGCATGGACATCGTGCCGGCCTGGCGCGAAAATATTGGCTATGAGTACAACAAGCTCGATCTGGCGATGATCACCACGCCCGATTCACGCTGGAACAATTTCTATCTTGAAGGGCTCGATTTCATGATCAGGCATGCTGGCATCGACGGTCTTTATGTCGACGACACGGCGCTCGACCGCAAATCGATGCAGCGGGCCCGCCGCATCCTCGATGCCGACGGCAATACCGGTCGGCGCGTCAGCATGCATTCCTGGGATCATTTCAATAATCTGGCCAAGTGGGCGAACAGTTCGATCGCCTTTATGGAGCTCTATCCTTACTACAACGGTCTCTGGCATGGAGAAGGCTTCAATGCCAATGCGGCGGCACCCGAGTTCATGCTCGTCGAGATGTCCGGCATCCCCTACGGCCTGATGAGCGAGATGCTCGACAGCCCCAACGATTGGCATGGCATGGTTTTTGGCGAAACCCGCCGCTGGCCTTGGAGCGGCGATCCGCGTTCTGTCTGGAAGCTCATGGACACGTTTGGCGGCCTGGCTGATGCCGAGTTCGTCGGCTGGTTCGATCCCGCCTTTCCGGTCACCTGCGACAATCCGCAGATCAAGGTCTCCGTCTACCGCAAGCAGGGCAAGACGATGATCTCGCTGGCGAGCTGGTCTCCGAAGCGAGTGATGGTACGGTTAGGGATTGACTGGAAGGTGCTGGGGCTCGATCCCAAGAAGACGACTCTGTGGGCGCCTGTTTCCGGTAGTTTCCAGCCGGAACGGGTATTTGCCGCCGATGCCGCCATCCCGGTTGATTCCGGCAAGGGCTGGTTGCTGATTGCTGACGAGACACCTCGCGACATCAGTGGCGTTGATGTTGTCCTCGATCCGTTGAAGGGACTGACACTTAAGGCTGAAGACACTGCGGCTTTCGAGATCGCTGTGCCCGCCAACACGGTCAAGGTCAAGGATGTTCCCTGGGTGGCAGGAACGACAGCGGTAACCGCTCATATCTCACCGTTGCAGGACGAGGGACAATCGTGGGGTGTGGGACTGGCCGTGGGGTGGGCAGACGGGAAGTCAGTTCAGATCAACTGCCGGACCAGTGGTCAATGGGGCATCTGCCGTAACGGCGCCGAAATGCTCGTGGGGGATCATGGCAAGGGCAAACCCGCCACCGTCGCTATCGTCCTCGCCGACCAAACAGTCCAACTTTTGGCAAAGGAGGACGACAACGAAGAGTGGCAAGTTGTCGCCCAATTCCCGCGCACCGAGTTCCCGGGCGTGCCCTCCGCCATCCGTGTCGGCAAACTCGGCAGGACATGGAGTCCACAGGATCATAACGAAAAAGGCGGCACGTCTCCCTGCCGGGTCGACTGGGTAAGGCTGTACGGAATTTCCCAAGCGCTCAACGCGCAGGAAACGCCGAAAACCGATGCCTGGAAAATACCTTCCAACAAGGAGAACTTCCATATTTTCATTTTGATGGGACAGTCCAACATGTCGGGGTACGGAGCGATGATGGCCGAGGATATGTTGGCTGTGCCGCATGTGCTGAAATTGCCCACAAAGGGGGCGCTTAGCTGGGAACCCGCAGCCCATCCTTTGCATAACCGGCTGGATTCGGACCGCTTCGGGCTGGGACTTCCGTTTGCAAGAGAGTATCTCAAGAATCATCCCGGTGTCGCCGTTGGATTAATCCCGCTGGGCTGGGGTGGGGCGGGCATCGACCTTTTGAAGAAGGGGACCCCGACTTATGCGGAGGCAACCAACAAGGCGAACTTTTCCATGTCGCAGGGCGTCGTCAAGGGCGTGCTATGGCATCAGGGTGAATCGGATTCTGTGAACAAGGACTTGGCCGATTCTTATGAGAGCAAATTGCATCAGTTCGTTTCTGATTTTCGCAGGGATCTCGGAATCGACAAGCTGCCGTTTATCGCAGGAAATCTTGCCGAGTTCTACGGAACGGGTCCAGAGCATAACGCGCCGGAACGGGTGAAGAATATTGATAAAATCCGGAGCGTGCTTCGTGCGCTTCCGCAGCAGGTTAAATATACCGGGTTTGTCGAATCCACGGGTTGTTCTTCCTTCGACGGGCATAATGTTCATTTCAATCGTGAATCCTACATCATTCTCGGGGAACGCTATGCAAAGGTGTACGAAGATCTCACTCGGTAGACGGGTGTCCGCCCTCAACCCGGCTGGGGGATGGGAATGAATTGTACGGGCTGCATGTCTGATCCGAAGGCGGTAGGGCGAGGCGTCCCGCCGAGCCGCAGAGGACGGGCGTGCGTTGCGGGCGGCTCACCGGGACGGTTCGCCTGCTTCGCATGTCCAAAACTGAACCCCGAACCCTGAACCCTGCTTCCTACCACACCCACCCTCATATGATTTGTCATATGCCGGCATCCTTGCCTTTTCCTCCTGTGTTGGGATAACCTGCTGACAGCCACCCATGAAAGAAGAAACCCAATCCATGAAACAATTAAAAACAAGTCGATCCACCCTCTTATCCGCAGGAACCCTTTCCCATGCGTATAGCCCGCTCCAGGGACGTCTTGACACGTGGGTCAAAACGGTCATCTGTTGCGGGGGATTGGGCTTGGGCCTCATCCAGGTCAGCCAAGCCGGGGAGGTGTTGGATTTTGCGCGTGAAGAACTGGTGCGTTTCGCGCCGAGTCTGGCTAAGCAGGTAAAATTGCGTCAGGATACGAGCCTGCCCGAGTTCGCCGTGGCGTATACCCGGACCGGCAAGAAGCTGGTGGTGGAAGGAAAGTCGGAGGGAGAGATTCTCCAAGGCGTTTACACGGTTCTCGAAAAAATGGGATACCGATTCGAAGTGACCGGACCGGTCTCTCCCCAAGCGCTGACGCTTAACGATCTCCCGGAAGGGCGGCAAGTGATTCCCGCGGCCATCCAACGGCGCGGGGTCCGGCAGCATATCAATTTCAATATGGACGTGTCGGGGTATCCGCTGTCCGAAGCCCAGGAATACATCCGGAATTTGGCCCGCCTGCGCTATAACTGGATAACCTTCCACAGTTATCCCTGCCACTGGACATGGGATCGGATTAAGAATGGAGCCTTGTTCTATGATTATGCGGTATGGAGCCAGCCCTTCAAATTCCAGCCAAACGATTTAGTCAGCGGCGGCTATTTCTATGGCGGCGAATTCAAGATTCCAAACCATCCGTTGCTCAAATCCAAAATCCGCTTCAATAAAGACTATTTCTGCGCGCCGGAGTTCGAGGAGGTCATCCACCAGCATCCGCAGCGGGGCCAGCGCGCCCAGCAATGGTTGCGGGACGTGATGGCCGAGGCCAGGCGTTGCGGGATGATCCTGACGCTGTCGACCGAGCTGCGGGAGATTGATGCCGCCTATAACCTCGAACTGGTGAATCGCATCGTCAAGGACTATCCTTTGCTCAACTACGTGGAGTTGATCAGCCAGGAAAGCGGGGATTTTCAAAAACCCGAACAAGCCGAGCCCAATCGGGCCATGGCCAGGGAAATCATAACCGCTGCCGATGAGGCGGCCTTATTGGTAAAGTATCCCCGGGCCTGTAAAGAACCCCTGACGGGTCAGTTGCGGAATTATGCCATCAATATCCGAACCATCCGTCAGCTCCAGCAGCAGGGCTGGGAAGCGGCGCACAACGTCAAGTTGATTTGTGGAAGTTATGCGTGCCTCAGCGCTTCGGTGAAAATGGAATTGGAGCTGGCGGACGAATTCCTGCCCAAAGACACGCTTCTGGCCATCATGCCCGGACATTCCAGCCGGGAAGTCTTCAGAACCGTCGTGGAAGCCGACATCAAGGGCGACCTCTTCAAGCGGCTCCTGATCCATGACTGGATCGAGTTTGACGGTTACATGATCCTCCAGCAGCACACCGCCTTTGGCATCCATGAGCTGGCCAATTATATTCGCAGCAAAACCGGCGAGTCCTCAATTTTCGGGGTAGCCTGTAACCACTGGCGGACCGCCCCCAACGCCGTCAGCTTCCGCTACCTCGGCGAAACGGCCATGGATGCCAAACTCTCGCCTGCGGCATTTTATGCGCGTTATGCAACCCAACTGGGCATGGCTGCGGCATCCGCATCCGACTTTGCTTCGGCCATGGGTACCATTGATGAACTCAGCGATGTCCGGGCGATTGGCGGCAATGTGGGGTTCAACCTGGGCTGGGATGTTTACCAGAAAGAACGCTCATTCGGCATGGTTTGGTGGTGGGGGAGTCAAGCATTGAAAGGCGCGCGGGACCGGTTTGATGCCGCACGGAAACAGCTTCAAGACTGCCGCGCCAGTTGCAGTACAAAATCCGGACAGGCCACACTCGACCAACTCATCAATGGCAGCTCCTGCGCGATTGAACATCTGCAAGGGATCCTGGAGTTGAAGCCCTTCACGGATAAGTATTTTGATCCGAAAAGCCACGCTGTCCGGATGGACCTGACTGCCGACGATGAAAAATTCATTGCCGATTGCACGAACCGAGCAGACAAACATTTTCAGAATTACCTTAACTTGCTGGCCAATCAGGTCACTGACCGTGGCGAGGAGGGGATGCTGTTGACCTATTACTACGCTCCAGTCGTTTTCTGCAACAACCTGCGGGCGGAATTTGGCAAGCAAGGAAGGTTTATCAAGCGCCAGGAAGAAGGGAATGTGGTGCCTCAGCCCTTGACTGTCGAGGATGAGAAACGGATGGGGAAATAATGAGGATGACAGAATGATGAATTTTAAATTCGCGATCCTAGGTTTGGGTCTCCTTCACGCCGCCGGCGTCCTGGCGGCAGAGCCACCAGGGCCGATTCCACCCACCCAGGTAAGTTTCATTGCCGCGCCGCTCAAGCCCACGACGCTGCCGGAATGCAATCAGAGTGTGCTCCTGGGACGAAGCCACTACTACGCCTTGGGCGAAGGCAAGGGAGATGCCCAACCGCCTTGGTACGAACCGGTGGAGGCGGGCGCCTTTCGGATCACCAATGGCCGGCGGACGTTCAATCGGCCGATCTTCCAATTCCGTAACCTTGTTTACACAGGCGACCAGCCCGTCTTTCAACTCAAGAGCTATCCAGGTGACTATGTGATGCCTTACTGGCCCAATCCCGGGAAGAAATCGGCCATGGTCGTGTTCGGGACTCTGAAGTTGGGCGTGGTCGGGAGTGAGGGCAAGGTGCTCTGGCTCGAAAGCCTTCCGGGGACCGAAACGACCTTCTGGCCCGGCTACACGGACTATCGGGTCAATAGCCCGGATCAAGCCTGGAAGGCCAGGGTCCGGGTCGCGCCAACTCAGCGCGGCAATGGACTGGTCTGTCGTGTTGAGTTTGAAGGAACGCCCCAGCGCCTGGTCTGGAGCTACGGGGGTGTCGCCTTCAATGAACGCACTCCCTTGATCAATACCGTGGAAATCACCCCCCGCGAAGCCCGCATCACTGAACCCAAGGACCTGACCAACGGCTTGGTGCTGGCGGGTTGGGATGCCGAAGGCAAAGGCGAGAGCGTCGCAGACAAGCAGTACGGCTCGCGCGCCCTCTTCACGGCCGCCCGCCCCCAGGGGCTCTATCACATTGTGGCCCACTGGGGCGTCACCCAGATTAATCCCGAGTTGGAGGCCACGGTCGGGAAGCGTCTCGCCGAGAACCCTGCCGCCCAATGGTGGCCGGAAAGCCTGGCTGAACTCAAACGGCTTTGGCGTGAACGGACGATCACGCCGGTACTGGAACCGGGAAAGGCCTTCGCCGCCACTCTTGCCGATCCGGCGGCGGCCTTGGCGGAGACCGTCGCGCACTGGGATAAGCGGCGGGCGGAGTTCGTCGTGAAAACACCGGATGCCAAGTTTAACGCCTTGATCAACTATGCGCGCGCCGCCAGCGACTACCACCGCGACGGGGCTGGCTATATCTTGGGATTCGGTTACGCCAGCTATATGCATATCTCCGTCGGCTGGTATGGCAAGGAGTGGGCCGGCGACCACGCCGCCAACGCGATGAACCTGCGCACCTATGCGTTGCTGCAAATCAAGGATAACCCGGGGCAAAAGGAACGCACCATCGCCAGCAGCGCGGTTCAAACCCCCAAGGGCGGCGGCATCGGCTGGGGCAACTGGAAATTCGATGCATGGATGCATGAGAACAACACGCCCTATTGGGTGGATCAAGTCTGGCAGCACTACCGCTGGACCGGCGACAAGCAGTTTCTCAAAGAGATGTGGCCTCATCTGATTCGGGCCGTGGAGTGGGAAACGACCTACAACGATCCCGACGGGGACGGGCTCTTCCGTTCCCACTACGACTATTGGAATGCCGATTCCGGTGGCAAGGGGCCCAAGGGCGCAGCTCCAACCGCCACGGGCTTTGCCATGCTCATGGCTGCGGCTCAGGCTGCCCATGAACTGGGTGAGATTGAGAAGGGAAAACAGTATCTCCAACTGGCTGAGAAGAGTCGAACCGCCGCCCAGCGTGAGCTCTGGAACGAGAAAGCCGGGCTGATGGGCAGCATCGGTAACGACAACATCTGGCAGGGGCATCCCAACCATTGGGACGAATACTACGGCGTGCAGTTCGGTTTGATGACCCGAGACCAGGGACGCCGCGCCATGCGCTGGATCGAATCCCACTACGGTTTCCAAGGCAATCAGCCCGAGGTGCGGCTCTTGATGAACAGCGACTGGTGGCCGCACCGCTGGAGCAATCACTGGGTTCCCGTCGGTGACACCTTGCTCGCGGCGATGGCGGGAATGAACTGCGGGGATGAGGATCTCTGGTGGCCCTATGTGCAGACCGTGGTCGGTTCCGCCTTTCGCAGTGACTATCCCGGGATCCGTTTCGCCATCAGCAACACGGGCGCCGGCGGCGGCGACTGGGAGGACGTGGATGCGGACGATCCCCACATGCAACTGGCGGTGCGCGGCCTTTTTGGTGTCGAACCGGCGCTTCATCAGGGGCGGCTCTCCATCTGCCCGGCCTTTCCCAAGACGTGGACCCAGGCGAGTATAAAGACTCCGGATTTTGAGTACGAATGGCAGCGCCAGGGCACCCAAGCCACGTTTCGGATCAAGACCGCCAAACCGCTGGTCAAAGAGGTACGGGCGAACCTTACCGGCAAGGCATTCCTGACCCCGGCTGAGACACTCTCGGTCGTCACCGTGGAGTATGGCCCGGCGATCCCCCCTCCGGAAAAGCCGACGCATCCTCCGACCCTTCTGGCCGAACGCGATTTGCTGCCCAAGCCCATCCCGTTGACTGCGGTGGAAAAGCAGCGCCTCCGCTGCCTGGATCTTTCGGCCAGCTACAATCTGGCCTGGGAGGACATGGCCGAGATGAAATTCCTCTTTGACTTCGAGGACAAGCCCAAGCCCATCCGCGAATGGTGGATCACCCCGGGTCTGGCTGCGGCCGCCATGCCGGCTGAGGTGGAGTCGGCTGATGGTGTCAAATACCGGCTCTCCGGGCGTGGCAAGGGGGAGGCCGGCAAAAAAAATCTCCTCGCCATGGCCAGTTGGGAACCCTATCCATTGCCCGGCGGTGCCCGGATTTCCGTCGGCCGCAAATGCGAGCGGCTCTATCTGTTATTGCAAAGCTATACCACTCCTTCGCGCTGCTACATCCCCAACGGCGAGGTTGAGCTTTTCTATGCCGACGGGACCAGCAAGCGGCTGCAATTGATTCCGCCCTTCAATCTGGATTGCTATTATCAGCATTTTAGCCGTGAAGGGGTGGCTGTGCCCTTGGGCGAGTTCGATTGGCCGAAAGGCTGGACGCCCGTAGGAAAGGAAACCAGCTTGGCTCACGCCGACTCCCTGGCCATCGCCTGTGATCCCGGCCGGGAGTTACGGGCGGTGGAAATTCGGGCCACCTGCTCGCATGTCGTCATCGCCGTGGCCGGCATCACCCTCCTGGAACCCGCTAATTAAAATCGAATTTCTAACATGGATATACCGGATGAACAGGACATTGAAAAAATGAAAGGCAAACGAAAAGTGAGAAATGTGGCGGCGCTGCTTTGCGCGGTCGGCCTGGTATCGGTTGTTTCGGCTGCGCCTGATGTCGGCTCGGATACGCTTAATCTTGCCTCCAAGCACAAGGCCGCATTCACAAAGCCCCCGCAGCAAATTCCCTCCCGGATGCATCCGGGCGATGCGCCCATCCTGGGCAACGGCGACCTGGTGACGGCCTTTGCCGGAAAACCGGAATATCCTCAATTCTGGCTCACAGCGAATGACTTCTGGGAGTTCCGCAGTCCGGATCTCGGAGGCGCACCCAAATCGCTTGGGCGTCTGGTTTTTGAAATCCCCGCCATGGCCGACGCCAGTTACCGTGTCGAGCAGGATTTTGCGACCGCGACGACGACGGGACGTTTTGAGAAGGACGGTCAAGCGCTGGTCCTTCGCGCATGGGTTGCAGCGACGGAGAATCTCCTGCTCGTGGAATGTTCCGCAGAAAAGAATCCGCTGGAGGTTCGCCTCTCGTTTCATTTTCCCGGTGATGAGTCGCTCGGCGCAGACAAGGTGGACTCCAGCAATCCTCCCAATGTCTACAAGAGGAGCGCCACGGATCCCGCGCCCGTGGAGTTAACAGGCTGGACCCACGACGTGCTGTGGGCGGAACGCACCTTCGATAAAAACGTCTTTCAGCCCACGCGACTGGCGATGGCTGCGCGAGCCATTGACGTGCCTGTGAGCGATGGGAAATTCATGGTCAACCCCGGCAAGCCAGTGGTCGTGGTGATTGCCCTGCGCAGTTGGTTTAAAACCACGCAGCCACTGGAGAATGCCCAGCGACGTGTGCAGCGCTTCACTGCCGATGACGCGGGTCTTCTACGGCAGATGCACCTGAGCTGGTGGCGGAAATATTGGGACAAGGGGGCCGTCACGCTGGGCGATTCTCAACTTGAGATGTCCTACTACCGCTCGTTGTACCACATCGCCAGTGTGAGCCGTGATCCTGATTTTCCGACCTACTTCGACGGGGTGGTCACGACCGACAATCCATTGTGGTTTTCGGATTACAAGCTCGACTACAACCACCAGCAGACTTACCTCGGGTGGGCTACATCCGGTCGCTTCGAGCAGGCGGATCCCTACGTGAGCCCGCTCTTGGCTCAGGCTGAGATCGCCGACAAGGCGGACCCGAAGAAATGGCCGATTCTCTCTCTCCACCAAAGCTTCGAGAACATCAGCAAAACGCCTGGCCGGCTGGAAAACCATCCTCGCTATTTCACACAATATCCGGCTGGCTGGCGAATGGCGATCGGCATCGGACCCAAGGGGCACGTCACCTGCTCGGGATACTATTGCATGAAGTCACACACCGCACTCGCGGTCGCGCCGGTGGCGGATCGCTGGTACCGGACGTATGACGACGTCTATGCGATTAGAGTTTATCCATTCGTGCGCGGGGTCGCGAGGTTCTTCGAGCACGACCTCGTATTGGAAAATGGGCGTTATGTTTTGCTCGATGACGCCTTTGAGGAGGATGGCTTCTTTAACGACACCCCGTGCCGTAATAACATTGCCGGACTGGCCACGATCCGCGCGACCTTGAAGCTCGCGCTCGACATGAGCGCGTCTTTGGGCTTCGACGCAGAGCTCCGCCCGAAATGGCGTGAGATTCTCGACAAGCTCAGCCCGTATCCCATTAAGCCGGTGAACCAGATCATGTGGCGGCGGCTCGTCCGGCATCCGACTGCGGAGCTTCCGCAATTGCCTGCCGTTCCGATGGGGCCCATGGTCCCACCCGAACTGGGTGGCGACCGAAAGGTCTTTTGCTCGGAGGAGGTCGGTAACGAATGGTTTGGGAACTGGGCCGGTTCACTGTATGCCGCCTACCCCTGCGGGAACGTGGGACTGGACTCTGATCCCCAGCTCCTTGAGGCGGCGCACAACACGATCACGCTCCGCTCATTCATGGAATCGGCCGACGGCCGGAAATGGAAAATAGATCACAATATCCCCGTGGGACTCTGCGGAGGAGGTGCATGGGAAGACTGCAACGGCGGCCCGCTATTCTTTGGTGGCGCGATACGGGTCGGGTATGACCCCGAAATCATCTGGAAAAAATTTGCCGATATCGCAAAGAGAGCCCGGCCGAATGGGTGTTTGTGGCCTTGTAACTATCAGGGAGTTGAGGCCTGGATGTTCGTCCCCAATACCCTCCAGGAAATGATGCTGCAGAGCCATGAAAATGTCTTGCGCTTCTTCCGCTGCTGGCCGAAGAAGAGCGAACCCACCGCCAGCTTCCGCGACCTGTGGGCTTACGGCGCCTTTCGCTGCTCAGCGGCTTTGAAAGACGGCGTGGTCAGTTACGTCCGCATCGTGAGCGAAAAAGGCCACCCCTGCGTGGTCGAAAACCCCTGGCCCGGCAAGAAAGTGATGTTGACAAGAAACGGTAAAAACGCCGAAACGCTTTCTGGCGACCGGCTGAAATTTGAGACCACACCTGCTGAAACCATTTTGTTAACACCACAATAATAGAACAAACCAAACTCATGAAGACTCCATTTCCTCTCACTCTCTCACTTGTCATGTTGACCTGCCTGACCGGTGGAGCCTTCGGTGGCGAAACGACCGCTCCGGGCGATTCCAAGGAAGCGGGTCCCCGTCTCGCTGCTCAGATCGTTCATTCCACAGACAAGGACAGCCGGATGGTTACAGGGAACGGGGATATTTCGCTGATGTGGTTCGGGTCTCCCGCGAATGGCGAACTCGCGTTTGGTAAAGCCGATTTTTGGGGAGTCGTACGCGGCAACATTACCACGGCCGGCCATCTGCACCTGACGTGCGACGAATTGAAAGGCGCCCCTTATAGCGTCCAGCAAAATCTGGGACCGGCTACCATCACGAGCAAGGCTGGCAAGAGAGGCTTCGAACTTGCAACGACCGTCTGGATTGCTTATCCCGAAAATCTGGTGGTGACCGAACTGAAGAATACTGGGACCGGACCGCTCCACTGCCGAACCGAACTGGTGAATGGCATGTCGCTTCCCATGGCGCCCGTTTGCCGTGGTTTCACCGCCGATTCCACTTGGCTGCAAGTCACACCGGATTTGGTGGAGTTCCAAGTGGGCAACCGCTCATTTGAAAAGGAGTTCAACGGCGGCTCGGTCGTCCGCGCCTCGTTCGTCGGCAGCATCGCGGATGTCAAAATAGCTTCACCCGAATACCCCGAACCGTTCTTTGCATGGACCCCGAACGATCCGGACGTGCAAAACATCGGCAAGATCCAAGTTGGGCCAGATGCGGGGCATGGCAAAGCGGCCCAGTTCAAAGGTGAAGCGGATCACCGGTTGATCATGCGTTCGGGGTGCATTCCGCAAACAGCGTTTACGTTCAGCGCGTGGATCAATCCCAGCCTCCACACACCGGATGCCACTGTCTTCGCCGGAATCGCCCGGGAAACGCCTAAAAAACACCCATATTTCCGAGGGTTCCTGGTCCATTTGGTCGATGGAAAGCCGGAAGTGCGTCTGAACTATTTTACCGCTGCAAGCGCGACTGTCGTTCCGCTGAATCAATGGTCCGAGATCAAGGCGGTTTATGAAAAGCAACTGCTCACGCTGTATGTGAACGGAGTGCAGGTGGCGCAAGGCGACAACCCGCCCGCGTCCGCCCAGATGGGATGGGACAAGACAGTCCTGCGAACCGGCGATCCGGCATTGCCTTTCAAGGGATGCGCCCCACAAGCGATTTTGTCCCAGCGGATTGCCGGAACAACCCCGACCGTGAACGGCCAGCAAATCAGTTTCACCATTGAGCCGGGGAAGACAGTGAAACTCCTGGTCTCGCTGGTCAGTGACCGGAATACCTCCGACTACAGGAACAAAGCAAAAAGCCTCGCCGATTCCTCCGAGGCAGACCTCCTGAAACTCCGCGAAGCGCATGACCGGTGGTGGTGCGATTTCTGGGCGAAATCCTTCATCGAAATTCCGAACAAACGAATCATGGAAAGCTGGTATGGCTCGCTCTATCTTCTGGCGTGTTGCAGCCGCGGGGATTGTCCGCCTCCGGGGCTTTGGTACAACTTCCATCGCGAGATGAACTCAGGATGGGACGGCGATTACACGCTGAACTATAATTATCAGGCCCCATTCTGGGCGGCCTATGCCAGCGGCCATTTCGAGTTGGCAGACAACTACGAACCGCTTTTGCTCGATCACATGAGCCGGGGCCGATCGATTGCAG
Source organism: bacterium (assembly GCA_037133395.1). Classification (GTDB taxonomy): domain Bacteria; phylum Verrucomicrobiota; class Kiritimatiellia; order RFP12; family UBA1067; genus CAIZQW01. The sequence goes on from JBAXOG010000013.1 coordinate 36,203, forward strand.
AAAACGCATGGAGATTGCATCCGAGCTTCCAGCCGTTTTCCCTGGAGAAATACGTCGCCCAACGCACCGCCACGCAGCCGAATCCAAACACGGCATCTTACAAGGGCATTTACCTCTATGCACATCTAATTCCTCTGCCGGGTTGGAGCAACGATTACGGCACGTTTTGGGGGCAGAAGAGCACCGCCTTGTTCTGCTCGGTAAACATGGTCCAGCGCTGGCGGTTAGCACGCGACCTAGCTTATGCCAGGAAGGCCTACCCTTTCCTCAAAGCTACGGCGGAATTCTGGGATAGTTACCTGGTCTTGAAAGACGGCCGTTACTCCTCGTTGAAAGATGCCGTGCACGAAGGAAGTGGAGATAACACCAACCCAGCCACCACGATCAGTTTCCTCAAGCTTTTGTATCCCAGTCTGATCGAAATCAGCGCGCGCCTGAATGTGGATGCGGATCAGCGCGACAAATGGCAGGAGACTCTGGACAAGCTGAGTCCTTTCACTTACATCACCGCCTCAAGTCTTGATCTTCTAAAGCAGGCTCCGCCAGAAGCGATCAAGGACAAGCAGGTCATCCGCACGTGCGAATCAGGGCCAGACTTCCCGAAATCAGCCTATTTCACCTATAAGAATCGAAAGATCACCAACTCCAGCGCGGGGATGAGCTGCGTGCAAACAATCTTCCCGGGCTGGTCCTTCGGGCTCGAGAGCCCGGACATGGAGCGAAATGCGGCGCTCAATACCGTGACTTTTGCGGCGCAATGGTACGATTATAATAACAACTGTAACTTCTACGCCTCTGCGGCGGCCATTGGTTATGATCCTCGTGAGATTTTGGCGAATTTGGATGGCCTGCTTGAAACCTACGAAAAATCGGACTTCACGATCAACACTGCCGGTGGGCTCACCGAAAACGTTGCGATTGTCCCGGGAACACTCCACAATATGTTCCTGCAAAGCTACCAAACCAATATTCACATCTTTCCAAACTGGCCGAAAGACATGGATGCCACCTTTGGCGATCTTCCGGCCTGCGGGGGATTCCTCGTCAGCAGCCGGCAGGCGAATGGAAAAATTGATTACGTGAAAATCACGAGCCGGGCGGGCGAGATGTGCCATCTGGCCAATCCATGGCCCGGCAGGAACGTGATGTTGACGAGAAACAGTAAAAACGCCGAAACGTTCACCGGCGACCGGCTGAAATTTGAGACCACACTTGCCGAAACCATTTCATTGACCCCACAATGACAAACCGAAACCATGATCAAATAGCATTCCTCTGAAAGAAAAATTTAAACTATGAAAAACAAACAAAAAGTGAGAAATGTGGCGGTGCTGCTTTGCGCGGTCGGCCTGGTATCGGTCGTTTCGGCTGCGCCTGATGTCGGCTCGGATACGCTTAATCTTGTCTCCAAGCACAAGGCCGCCTTCACAAAGCCCCCGCAGCAAATTCCCTCCCGGATGCATCCGGGCGATGCTCCAATCCTAGGCAATGGCGATTTACTGGCCGCATTTGCGGGCAAGCCGGAATACCCGCAATTCTGGCTCACGAGTAATGACTTCTGGGAGTTCCGCAGCCCTGATCGCGGGGGCGCACCCAAGTCGCTGGGGCGACTGGTGTTTGAAACCCCAGCCATGGCGGGTGCGAGTTATCGCGTGGAACAGGATTTTCTGACCGCGACGACGACGGGACGTTTTGAGAAGGACGCTCAAGCACTGGTCATCCGCGCCTGGGTTGCGGCGACGGAGAACCTCCTGCTCGTCGAATGTTCCGCAGAGAAAAATCCGCTTGAGGTTTGTCTCTCGTTTCATTTTCCCGGCGATGAATCGCTCGGTGCAGAAAAGGTGACCGAGAGCAAGCCTCCGGATGCCTACAAGCGGAGCGCCAAGGATCCCGCGCCGGTGGAGGAGACAGGCTGGACCCATGACGTGCTGTGGGCGCAACGCACATTCGATAAGAGTGTCTTTCAGCCCACGCGTCTTGCGTTAGCCGCCCGCGCCCTTGACGTGCCCGTGAGCGACGGGAAGTTCACGGTCAACCCCGGCAAGCCAGTGGTCGTGGTGATCGCCCTGCGCAGTTGGTTTAAAACCACACAGCCGCTGGAGAATGCCCGGCGTCGGGCGCAACGTTTCAGTGCCGATGACGCTGGGCTTCTGCGGCAGATGCACGTGCGCTGGTGGCGGCAATATTGGGACAAGGGGGCCGTCACGCTGGGCGATCCTCAACTGGAGATGTCCTACTACCGTTCGCTGTACCACATCGCCAGTTTGAGCCGTGATCCTGATTTCCCGACCTACTTCGACGGCGTGGTCACAACCGACAACCCGTTGTGGTATTCGGATTACCATCTTAACTATAACCACGAACAGACCTATCTCGGCTGGGTCACCTCCGGTCGCTTCGAGCAGGCGGATCCCTACCTGAACCCGTTCTTGGCTCAGGCAGAGATCGCCGACAAGGTGGATCCGAAGCAATGGCCGATTCTCTCACTCAACCAAAGCTTCGAGAACATCAGCAAAACGCCTGGCCGGCTGGAAAACCATCCCCGCTATTTCACGCAATATCCGGCGGGTTGGCGCCTGTCGATGGCCCTCGGGCCGAAGGGTCACGTTGCCACCTCCGGTTTTTATTGCCAGAAGTCGCAGGCTGCACTGGCAGTGATGCCAGTCGGCGACCGTTGGTACCGGACCTATGACGACGCCTATGCGGCCAAGGCTTATCCCTTCGTCCGAGGCGTGGCTCGATTCTTCGAGCACGATCTCGTGTTGGAAAATGGGCGTTATGTTCTGCTCGATGACGCCTTTGAGGAGGATGGCTTCTTTAACGACACCCCGTGCCGTAATAACATCGCCGGACTGGCCGTAATCCGCAGCACCTTGAAGCTCGCGCTCGACATGAGCGCGTCCCTGGGCTTCGACGCCGAGCTGCGTCCGAAATGGCGCGAGGTGCTCGACAAGCTCAGTCCGTATCCTATCAAGCCGGTGAACCAGATCATGTGGCGGCGGCTCGTCCGGCATCCGACTGCTGAGATTCCGCAATTGCCTGCTGTGCCGTTGGGGCCCATGGTTCCGCCGGAACTGGGTGGCGACCGGAAGGTCTTTTGCACGGAGGAGGTCGGCAATGAATGGTTCGCAGGCTTTGCCGGCACGATGTATGCCGCCTATCCGTGCGGGAACCTGGGACTGGACTCTGATCCGCAGATCCTTGAGGCAGCGCGCAACACGATCGCGCTCCGTTCCTTCCTGGAATCGGCAGAAGGCCGGAAATGGCAAAAGGAGCACAATGTTTCCGGACCCTACGGACGCGGCGCCTGGAATGACAACAATGGCGGCCCGCTCTTTTTTGGTGGCGCGGTGCGGGTCGGGTATGATCCGGAAATCATCTGGAAAAACCTGACCCGGATTTCCAGGAACGCCCAGCCGAATGGCTGTATCTGGCAAGGTGTTGAGAGCTGGATGTTCGTGCCGAATACTCTCCAGGAGATGATGCTGCAGAGCCATGAAAATGTCTTGCGCTTCTTCCGTTGCTGGCCGAAAAAGATCGAGCCCAACGCCAGCTTCCGCGACCTGTGGGCTTACGGCGCCTTCCGTTGCTCGGCGGCTTTGAAAGACGGCGTGGTCAGTTACGTCCGCATCGTGAGCGAAAAAGGCCACCCCTGCGTGGTGGAAAATCCGTGGCCCGGCAAGAAAGTGATGTTGACAAGAAACAGTAAAAACGCCGAAACGCTTTCCGGCGACCGGCTGAAATTCGAGACCACACCTGCCGAGACCATTTCGTTAACACCCCAATAATAGAAAGAACCCAAACCATGAAGACAAGTAGGACAAAACAGGCACGTTCGTTAGCACTAAAATACTCGGACCTTATGAAAATACCAATGATACTTGCCTCTGCTGCGCTCACAATTCTATCGTACCAGCTTTCCATTTCTGCTGCAGAGCCGCCCACTCAGCAAAAAGACCTCACCCTTTGGTACGGGAAACCCGCGACCCGCTGGGAACAGGAGGCCTTGCCCATCGGCAACGGCTACATGGGTGCCATGTTGTTTGGCGGTGTTCAGCGCGAACAAATCCAGTTCAACGAAGAAAGCCTGTGGATCGGTGATGAGGAAGATACGGGGGCCTATCAGGCCTTTGGCGATGTTTTTATAAAATGGGGTGCTGACACTGCGAAGCCAGCAGTGAAGGATGCCCCGAATCCGACTTTTTACCGGCGCGAACTCGATCTCCGGCGCGCCGTGTATACCGTCACCTATATGCAAGACGGTGTCAACTATCACCGCGAGGCTTTCGCCAGCCATCCGGCCAAGGTCATGGTGTTTCGCTACACGGCGGACAAACCCGGTGCGCTCACCGGATCCGTCGAGCTGACGGATATGCACAAAGGGGCGATCAGCGCCGCCAACAACACGCTCACTTCGGCGGGATCGCTGGCCGGTTACACCTACAAAGGCGGATCCTCCAATAAGAAACCCGGCGAAGGGTACGCTTTGGCCCTTGCCTACGAGGCCCAGGTCCGCGTCCTTCATGATGGCGGCAAGGTCTCGGTTAACGGCAACACGATCACTTTCGAAAACGTGACGACGCTCACGCTGTTGCTGTCAGCCGGAACTGATTTTGTGCAGGATCGGACGAAGGGCTGGAAGGATCCCTCCTGTTTGGCCCAAGTCACCACCCGGATTCAGGCGGCGGCGGCGCGCAGTTGGGACGACCTGCTGGCTGAGCATCTCCACGATTACCAAAATCTGTTTAATCGCGTGAGCCTTGACCTTGGCATGACCCCAGCAACGTCTCTGTCCACCGATGTCCGATTGGAAAACTTCAAAAAAACCAAGGAACGGGATACCCAACTGGAGACGCTGCTCTTCCAGTTTGGCCGTTATCTCACCATCGCCTCATCGCGCAAAGGGGGGCTGCCAGCGAATTTACAGGGCAAGTGGAACAATTCCAATAACCCGCCCTGGCGCTGCGATTATCATACCGACATCAATGTTCAGATGAACTACTGGCCCACGGATGTGGCCAACCTTTCGGAATGTTTTGAACCGTATTCCGATTGGATTCAGTCGATCCGTGCGGTTCGCACCGAAGCGACCCAAAAGAAATTCAATAAGCGTGGCTGGCTGATACGCGGGGAGAGCGGACTGTTCGGCGGTTCGACCTGGGACTGGGTTCCCGGAGCGAGCGCCTGGTTGCTCCAAAACAGCTACGACCATTACCGCTTCACCGGCGACAAAGAATACCTGCTTAACCGGGCCTACCCAGCGATGAAGGAAGTGTGCGAATACTGGCTCGACAGCCTCATTGCTCAACCCGACGGCACCCTGGTAACCCCGATCGGCCTCAGCCCGGAACAGGGACCCAAGGAAATCGGAATTTCCTTTGATCAGCAACAGGTATGGGATGTTTTTAATAATACCATCGAAGCCTCCGGCATCCTCGGCGTGGATGGCGAGTTCCGCAAGGGGTTAATCGAAAAGCAAGCCCACCTTCTCCCGCCAAAGATTGGCAAATGGGGGCAGTTGCAGGAGTGGATGGTTGACCGCGACGATCCCAAAAATGATCACCGACACCTTTCACACATGATCGCACTCTTTCCGGGTCGCCAGATCTCCATGCAAAAGACACCTGCGCTTGCCGAAGCCGTACGGGTTTCGCTCAATGCACGGGGTGATGTGAGCAACGGTTGGAGCATTGCCAACAAGATCAATATGTGGGCGCGCCTGCAGGATGGGGATCGTGCCTACAAACTTGTCACCGACCTCCTCAGTCACGGCATTCTGCCCAACCTATTCGACACCTGCCCGCCGTTCCAGATTGATGGCAACTTCGGCTACACCGCCGGCGTCTGCGAAATGCTCATCCAGAGCCATCTCGACGAAATTCACCTGCTCCCCGCCCTGCCCAAAGCCTGGTCCGCCGGAAGCGTCAAAGGCCTGCGCGCCCGGGGCGGGTTCACCGTCGATATCGAATGGAAGGATGGAAAAGTCACCTCCTACCGGATCGCGGCAAAGGAACGTGGCCCAGTCAATGTGCGCGTGAATGGCGAAGTGAAAACAGTGAGAACTGAGATATTGAAATAATCTGGTGAGTAAATGGTTTGAGGGGAATAAGACATTTTCAAATTGCACCGACTAGAGAGCTCGACAAGCCATCATGTTATTAGTAATATAAAACATATATCTAAAGCTGATTTGGGTTTTGTTTGTTCAACTCATTGAAATGTTGTGTAGTTATCTATCCCATACAGCCCAAGATGGTGAAAAGAACCAACTATACAAACCCGCATTTTCTCAACGAAAAGTTTATGAGTAATCTTGCCCTTAATTATTTTCCTCTGAACCTACCGTCAGTAATGAATACTGGCGAGTTTCATGCTTTATCCCTTTGTTCTCCAGAATTGACGGATCTTCAAATCTTCAAAACACAACGCGGTGTAGTCTTTAATGCCGATTGCCTTAAAGTTTTGCCAGGCATACAAACTGCTTCAGTTGATACGGTTTTTGCAGATCCTCCTTTTAACCTTGATAAGCAATACGGCTCGAAGGTAAATGACAATCTTTCTGAAAAAGCATACCTTGTATGGTGTGAAGCATGGCTTAAGGAATGCATTCGCATCTTAAAGCCAGGAGGTTCCCTTTTTGTTTATAACCTTCCAAAATGGAACATTTTATTAGGTTCCTATTTAGTGACGGAAGGAATGTTGTTCCGCCACTGGATTGCGGTAAATATAAAGTTGTGCCTCCCTATACAAGGGCGATTATATCCATCACACTATAGCTTACTCTACTATACAAAGGGCAAGCCTAAAACATTCAGAAAAATTCGTACTCCTATCAAAGTTTGTCGACATTGCTTGAAGGAACTGAAGGATTACGGTGGTCATAGAGATGCCATGAATCCTAATGGAGTTAATCTAACTGATGTTTGGGATGACATTCCACCTGTCAGACACAGGAAGTTTAAAAGTGAAAAAAGAACCGAAAACCAGCTTTCAACTAAATTGCTAAACCGCGTTATTCAGATGTCTACACAGGAAGGTGATATTGTACTCGATCCATTCGGCGGAAGCGGAACGACCTATGACGTATGCGAACGAAGCAACCGCTACTGGATAGGCATTGAAAAAGAGAATTGCGATGCGATTGTCGAAAGACTTTCTACTTTGCCAATATGTCAGCATGTTTCTGATGACTTCATTCAAGGATGATTATCGCCATGAAAACTCCCTCAGAAGCTCTTTCTAACAGTTTTGCGGATCATTTATTTTCGACTCAGCGCGAATTAATACCAGATATTGATGACTATTACGAACTTGAACTAGCTTTCTATGAGAACCAGATCCTTGATGAACAGGCGTTGCTCCAGAATGGGGCTTATTTCGCAAAAGTCGGCGACAGTATAACGCGACATTTTTTAATGTGCGCAGGCGAATCCCTAAGACTGCCAGGGCACTCTTCTTCGCGCCTAAAATCATTTTTCGAAAAAAATATTTTTCGGACGGGTTATGCAACCCACGGCCTTTTTCCGTATCGTGGAAAGTTTCACCCGCAGATGATCAAAGGGATTATGAATGTCATGGGGCTCAAGCCGGGAGACACGGTGATTGACCCAATGATGGGATCTGGGACCGTTGTAGTCGAAGCATCTCTAATGGGCATTCATTCCTATGGTTTTGATGCCAGCCCTTTCTGTCGGTTCATGGCCCAAACCAAACTAAACGCACTAACCATGCCTTTAGAACGGGTTCGTAAAGCAGTTGCTAATGCTGACAATGTTTTCGAATATTTTCGAAAACGAGGCGCTCCTATAAGCGGTCGCAAACCTACCAGAACTGCACACTTACACTTTGGCGACGAAGTCATGGAAGAGCCTGTGGAATATTTAGCTGGCAACCCACAACTGCCAGTTGGAAGTGATCGTGAAACAGCTGAGGCTTATAGTTTCCTGCTTCTAGCTTATCTGGATGCAGCTGGTTACTCAGAGCGCAGTACTCGCAAACTCCCCATCGAACAGTTCCGATCAATCCTTGATCGTTATTTGTTTGTAGCAGAGAAGATTCAAGCGTTTCTCCGTAAGGATCATGTGACACTCGGACGAGCGCATGTTTCACAGGGCGATGCTCGTTCTCTGCCTATCGGTGACGAGAGTGTTGACGGCATACTGTTTTCACCTCCCTACAGTTTTGCAATTGACTATTTGGACAACGATGCATTCCACCTGAATTATTTGGGCGTTGATATCGAGAAACTTCAGGAAACGATGGTGGGGTTGAGAGGAAAGACATTGCCGGAAAAATTTGCGCTTTATCAAGAAGATATGAAATGCGTAGTCTCAGAGTGTTCACGGGTTTTAAAACGCGGAAAAATCTGTACAATCATTGTGGGCACCAACACCAACCAGATCGGCAAAATTCTTCGTCAGCCACCCAATGAGGTCGAAGGTCTTAACGAAATGTTGGTGCGCATAGGTCAAGAAAAAGGTATGTCACTCATCCGTACGATGCACCGCAGTATTGTGGGCATGTCGAACACAATGCGCAGCGAACATATTTTGCTACTTCAGAAAACATGATCTCAGCGCAGGGCGCGTCCATCCGTACCTTTGGGGATATGAGGAACGTCCAAGCTGAGGGCGTCATGTTCAATTTCAATCACGGCGAGCACTCCCTCCTTGATGGTCAGTGCCTGCCACATGCGAAAGTAAGGTTGGATTTCGGCATAATTTCCAATACGGTCCGTCAGGTAGGTGTACATGGAGCGAGAGGGAATAATCAGTACTCCGCCGACAACCTCTCCAGTGATAAGGCCTAATGCCATCTTATTAAGGGCTCGGTGACTTGATGAAATATTTCCAGTCTCCCATTCCAAGCACAACAACTTGCCCTTTTCTACGCATGTGGCATCGATTGGCCCTGGCCTCTTCTCAGTTGTCGAGCTAAACCGAGTTTCTAAGCTCCATCCATGTCTCTTCAAATCTCCCATACAGGATTTCTTAATAGGTACAACGCCATTACTTTGCTTCTTGGAATGCAGGGTAAAGGTTCCACTTCCAGTTGGCCATTCAACATTAGTAATCGCTTTACAAATCTGTGAGTGTCTTGTTTCCCATTCAGGACTACTACCAAAAGGACCGGCTTTAATCAAATATGTTGTTCGCAGTACCTTCATTTTTGACCTTTCTCTATACCTGAAAACAGTTCTGTGAGTGTGCAGTTTAAAGCAATAGCTAGGCGTTCAATATTGCGCAGAGAAACATTTCGAGATCCTCTCTCAATATCCGCAATATAGGTACGATGCAGTTCTGCTTTCTCTGCAAGTAATTCTTGCGTCATATCGAGAAAAAGTCGTTTGGCCCGCAACGTTTGTCCGAAACGAACTTGAATTAAACATTTTTTCGTTTTCATGTGCGTCATTATTGATTAATGCAGACTTTAAGTCTATAGACTATAAGTGACATTCGGAAAGTGATTATAAATCGATACGAAGAAGACGTCGCCCAGTCTTTAAACAAATTAAGTTTGTATGATCACGCCTTTCAAAGGTGAAATCCTTTCAAAGTTACTTTTGGGGTTGACTATTTTGCCCCCCCCCACATAATATACGTCACTCATAGGTGATGGAGTGTTTCTGGTGAACCCTATGGGCTGCTAGTGAAGTGAAAGGAATAAGCAGGATGCGTAAAATGACAGATGAATTTATAAAGGGTGTGGTTGCCGCTGCGGTGATTGCCGCAGGTTATTGCGGAGTTGCTCGGGCGAGTGATGTGGCGCGGTATAACGTCGTCTGGGACAGTCCCTCCAAGGATGCCTCGGGCGTGATGCCGCTGGGCAACGGCGATATTGCGGCGGGCGTCTACGCGATTGAGAATGGCGATCTCTATCTGCTGCTTTCCAAGAACGACGCTTATACCTACCAGGGCGACATCTTCAAGACCGGCCGGGTCCGGGTCTCGCTTTCACCCAACCCTTTCCAGGCGGGTAAACCGTTCCGCCAAACGCTTGACCTGGCGACCGGCTCGATCCGTATCGAAGCCGACGGTGTGACGTTGCGGATTTGGGCCGATGCCAACCGGCCGGTTTATCATGTCGAGATCACCGGTCCGGAAGAGTTGACTGTGACGGCCCGGCCGGAGTTCTGGAAACGGTTCAATCACTGTTCGTTCAACAATGGCGGGTACACGTTGCCCGATGCGGTTCCGGCGAAAGAGCCGACCCAGGACGTGAAGCTGGAACGTAACGGCCGCATCCTGTGGTATTACGCGGTCGGCAATCGCAGCATCTATGCCGACGACTTGAAGGCCTACAACGTGGAGTCGATGGCGGCGAAGTTCGCCGACCCGTTTCGCTTCAACACCTTCGGGAACCTACTGGAGATGGAGGTCGGAGGTCAGAAGGCAGAGGTCAGAGGTCAGACGTCGCCGGAGCAAAAGGACAGAGTCTTGGCGGGAACGGGGAAGGTGTTCGATATTCGGATTCACGCGCTGACTCTGCAGGCACCGGAGACCGCCAAATGGATCGAGGCCATCGAAGGACTGGCAGCCAAGCCGGTAGAAACGAAAGCCGACTGGAAGAAACATTGCCACTGGTGGTCGGCATTCTGGGACCGGAGCTGGATTTCGGTGTCGGACATCACGGTTGCAGCCGATTCGCGTGGCAAGCTTTCCGGCGAGGCGGCTTCGGGCCAGCGTGAGGATGAGGATGGTGGCGCGCTGGTAGCGCAAAGCTACAATGTCTTCCGGTTCCTGATGGCTTGCCAGAGCCGCGGCCGTGTACAGACCAAGTTCAATGGTGGGCTCTTTACCCAGCAACTGATGCTGAAGGAGAAGCGGGCGTTTGCAGCTGACCAGCCGGACGGACGATCGCTGACACATGAGGATGACCGGCTCTGGGGCCGGCGCTTCACCTACCAGAATCAGCGGCTGCTCTACTGGCCGATGCTGGCCAGCGGCGATTTCGATTTGATGAAGCCGTTCTTTGATTACTATTCGAGCAGGCTGGAGATGAGACGCGCCATCACGAAGGCGTGGTTCGGCCACGAAGGAGCCTACTTCCGTGAGAATATCGAGCCGACCGGCGCGGAGCGGGAGAGTTGTCCTACTCCACAGATCATTCTGCCGCTCAAGACCAAGGTCGGCGAGAAGTACAAGGGCTGGTACCACGATTACTACTTCACCGGTGGCCTGGAGACGACCGCTATGATGCTCGATTACGTCAACTTCAGTGGCGACACCGCGTTCCGTGATAACGTGCTGGTCCCGTTCGCCCGCGAGGTGCTGTTGTTCTTCGATAAACACTATCAGCGCGGCGCTGACGGCAAACTGCGGCTCGATCCGGCCCAGGTGCTCGAAACGTGGTGGATTGCCGTCAACCCGGCGCCGGATATCGGTGGTCTGCGGTTCTGCCTCGACGAGTTGTTGACGATGAAGGCCGGCTCCGCCGATGATCAGGCGCGCTGGAAGGCATTCCGCGCCGAAATACCTGAAATATTTATGCGGACTTTAGATGGCCGCCAAGCCGTAGCCCCGGCAGAAAAATATGAAAGAATGTCGAACTCCGAGAACGGCGAGCTCTATCCAGTCTTCCCCTTCCGCTGCTTCGGGCTCGCTCTGGGAAGTGCTGATGTGGTGGACTGGACGATGAAACACCGTGCTTGCAAGGATTCCTTCGGCTGCGCGTGCTGGACCCAGGATCAGATCCATTGGGCCTTTGCTGGCAACGCCACGGAAGCCGCCCGCGGTCTGGTCCAGCGTGCCCGGATCGCTGCCCAGATCTGCCGTTTTCCGCTCTATGGTCGCGAAAGCCCAGATTCCTGTCCTGATTTCGACCAGTTCGGTTCCGGCGCAGTCGCCTTGCAGCGGATGCTGGTGCAGGAAGGGGGCGGCAAGATCTATTTGTTGCCTGCTTGGCCGGCGAACTGGGATGTGGATTTCAAGTTGCACCTGAGCGGCAATGCGGTGGTGAGCGGATGCGTCAAGGACGGCAAGTTGCAGTCGTGGAAGATCAAGCCCTCCTCGCGCCGAGGCGATGTCGTGGTCGGGGCGCCGCAGCAGGGTGCTGCTCTCACTGGGCCGGCAGTGCCCGCCAATGCGCACCCGCTGCGCGTCGGGTCGGACAATACCGGAGGAAATTGTTTCAAGGGAAAGATCGGACGTGTCACCATGTTCCGCGGAACGCTTACCGCGGCCAGGGTCAGCGAGTTGGCCGCGGGCGACCGCAGTAAAGGGGTGAGCGGTGAAAACGTGGTGGGCTCCTGGCTCAATACCAATGCAGGTGACAAGCTTCCAACCAAAGCTGAAGATTTTGCTGAAGCCGTTTCGTTTGAGGCTTGGATACAGCCAGGGGCAGACGAATCCGGACGCATCCTTGATAAACTTACGGCGGGCACAGGTGATGGTTTTCTGCTGGATGCCTGGCCCAAACTCAGTTTGCGCCTGATTGTTGGCGGACGCCAGTGCAGTTTTGATAATGTCCTGAAACCGGGAGTCTGGCAACATCTTGCCGTGGTGATCAACCATAGAAAACAAGTCGTGTACCTGGATGGGAAAAAACAATAACAATGAAATTGAACACATGTCTGATTGAGCAACAACGTAGGGGGGTTATCCTGATGGCTGTGGCCTTGCTGCTGAGTCTGCCGGGTAGGGCGGCCGACGTGCCGCCGGATCTCACCCGGGGCGGCAAACCGGACAATGCGCATCGCCGGACGCTGGCCATCACGGAGGCCGAGACGATTACCGCCGACGTGAAAAGCAAAGCCGCAGAGCCTCGGTGTGTCACCGGCAGCCCGCAGGCCAACGACCAACTGCTCTATTTTACCTCGACCAGTTTACTCGCTGACGATTGTCGGCTGGTTTTTATCAGCGACCGGACAGGGCATCCGAACATTTTTCTGCGCGACATGAAAACTGGCGAGGAACGTCAGCTCACGTCGAACAAGGAAGGCCGGTTGAAGTCCTACGTTTACTTCAATGGCCAACCGTATCACGGGTTCGGCCTCGCAAGCGTGAGCGTGGATCCGGATCGCGGCGTCGTCTATTTCATCCAGGGCCGGCGGATCTGTGCCGTGGACACGCTGGGCCGGCAGCGCGTGTTGGCAGAATACCCTGAGGGCCAGATGACGGCGTTCACACACATCTCCGCCGATGGGACGCGGCTCTGCGTCCCAACCACTGACGCTCGCGCTCTCGATGGTGATACGCTGCTGAAAGGCAAGCCGCCCTTTGATATTGATGCCCGCGTGCAAGCTGAGAATCTCTCGTCATACCTGCGCGTTTATGACACCGCCACGGGCAAGGAGGTTCGTTGTGAGCGCGTGCCACGTGCGTGGATCACACACGTGCAGTTTTCGCCGCGCGATCGAAATCTCATCCTCTACAACCACGAATGGCCGGCCGACTGCGGCATCCGGCGGATGTGGCTCTGGGACGGGGAGCGGCACATCCGCCTGCGCACTGAAGGCGAGGGTCGCAAGCACACAGACTGGACCTGTCATGAGATGTGGGAACGCGACGGTTCGGCGATCATTTACCATGGCGGCTACAAGAACGGTCCGAGCTACATCGGCCGCGTGAAACCTGACGGCTCCGATCTCGTCGAGATTGCGTTGCCGGCAGAATGGAAACGCTACGGCCACTTCACCGTGGGCCAGCCAGGCTGGCTTGTGACGGACGGTTGTTACGAGCAAGCCGATGATCCGCGTGGCGGCGGTGCGTGGATCAGTCTGTTGCACGTGGATTGGGTGGCCAAGAGTTATGACTGGCAACCGCTCTGTCGGCATGGCTCAAGTTGGAAGTCGCAGGACAGCCATCCGCATCCGATTTTCAACCACGCCGCCCATGCGATTTACTTCACGTCAGACAAAACGGGCAAGCGCGGTGTTTATCGCGTGGACGTTCCTCCGGAAAAATAGTCTTCTCCATCCAACAAATTGAATATTATCCTTGCGCAATAGGATGAAATAAGTAAAAATAGTCCTTTTTCATAATGTCAAAAAGGAGAAACCCATGGAACCCATCGTCCGTCAGATGATAGCCGACTCGATGGAGTTGGCGATACCCGTGCTTACGCCCCGGCGGGGTGCATTGCCCGAACTGCCTGACACGGCCTCCGTGGTCATCGGTATGCGGCGTACCGGCAAGACCTACCGTATGTTTCAGAAGATGCGGGAACTGCTCGATAAGGGTATCGAGCGACAGCGCCTGCTCTACCTGAACTTCGAGGACGAGCGGCTCGGGGATGTGACCGTGGACATTCTGAGAATGATTGACGAAACCTATTTTCGGGCTTTCCCAGCCAAGGACAATGCGGTCAGTTACTATTTCTTCGATGAGATCCAGTACGTGCCGGGCTGGGAACGTTTCGTACGCCGCATCCTCGATCGCCATGACGTATGTTTCTACCTGTCTGGTTCTTCTTCGCGCCTGCTGAGCCGGGAAGTGGCCACCGCCATGCGCGGACGCGCACTGGAAACCCGCGTCTTTCCGTTTAGTTTCTCCGAGTTTTTGGATGCGCGCGGGCTGGACGTCCCAGCCGGTCCCGCCCTGGTTGGCCACAAGAAACGCGCCGTGTTGGAGCATGCGTTTGCGGAATACCTGCGCATCGGGGGGTTCCCGGCGACGCTGAACGTGTCAGACCTAGACCGGCGTCAGATCCTGCAGGGCTACGTCAATACGGTCGTGCTTCGGGATGTCGTTGAACGTCATGGGGTCACCGGGATTACTGTGCTCCGTTATCTCACGCGCCGTCTGCTCGCATCGAGCGCGTGCCATTTCAGCGTGAACAAATTTTACAATGAACTGAAATCCCAGGGTTTGAACTGCGGCAAGGACACGCTGCACGAATATCTGCAACATTTGGAAGATGTATTCCTTTTTTCTGGCGTGTTTCTGGATACCCCATCCGAACGGCGCCGCATGGTCAACCCCCGCAAGATCTATGCGGCCGACCATGGTCTGGTGTGGGCGTCCGTTCCGTCCGGCGGCGCCTGGGGTGAGGGCAACGCCTTGGAAAATCTGGTCTTCACTGAACTTCAGCGCCGTGGGATGCAGCCCGCATATGGCCTCACCTCGGAGGGTCACGAGATCGATTTCGTTGTCCAAGAACCGGACGGGCATCCTCTGGCTATCCAGGTATGCGCCGATCTGAGCGATCCCAAGACGCTGCAACGCGAAGTCCGCTCCCTGCTCGAAACGGACAAGCAGTCCCGCCGTCTTATACTCACCCTGCATCAGGAGCAAACTATTCGCGAAGACTCCCGATCCATCGATATCCTCCCGGTGTGGAAATGGCTCCTGGCCAGCCCCAAATGAACGCAATCCTCCTCTCCCCACGTGCCTCTGTGAGAAATTGTTTCTTTGACTGTTTAACTGAGTGACCGGTTGACTGAATGAGCGTATTGACCGGATTGACTGTATTGACTTTTGACTTTTAACTTAAGATGCCAATCTCGCAATAAGGAATTAGCGTATTCGCTTCGCGCAATAAGGCAATAAGGCAATAACGCAATTCTCCTCTCCCCGCCCCCTCATATGATTTGTCATATACTTTCGGTCAATGGACAAAGTAAGTTAGACTTTGGCAGAGTAAGTTAGACAGGGGGCGC